>CAYFLE010000024.1:2050-13663 GCA_964343645.1 uncultured Chitinophaga sp.
TGCCTTCATGCCGAACGGGCCGCTGACGCGGCCCGTTTTCATTTCCCGGTCGGCTAGATTCTGTAAACGCGTTGGAATATAAACTCTGAAATTTTGCAGATAGGGCTCTTCCTATCATTCCAATATCTAAGTGTTTAGACAATGATACAAGCCCTCCCATAAGCCCTGCATAAGAACCTTTTAAATCAAAGGCCTGTTCAGAAAAAAAATGACAACTCCTCCAAAAAAAAGAAAAATCAATACTATTATTCAGCCACTTATTGGAATTGATGCTATACAAATCATACGGTTTGTCAGTGACTACCAGTGGCTGAGAAAATAAATAAGCAACGGAATTAAATCCTCCTGTGAAATTTTTTAAACGTACTGTGTAACGAAACCCTGTTGTCCACTGGTGAAAATTATTTCGCTTCTGCAATTCATCCCATGTTCGATGATACCCATTGGTATTAAAAGAGGTAACTCCTACCTCATGGCTGACAGCCGATAATCCAACATTCACACTTAACATCCT
This sequence comes from uncultured Chitinophaga sp., assembly GCA_964343645.1. Classification (GTDB taxonomy): domain Bacteria; phylum Bacteroidota; class Bacteroidia; order Chitinophagales; family Chitinophagaceae; genus JJ008. The sequence continues at coordinate 2,565 of CAYFLE010000024.1, forward strand.
AGAGGAAATGAAAAAGTCGAAGGCCTGATTTTTTTTAATCCCAGAAAGGGCAATTCCCCTATGAAAATTAAATTCTCCCACACTACGATAGGGTCGTATTGAAGGGCCAGTTTTTTTAAGCAACCCTACTAGTGGCGTTTTTCGAAGCCCAAAAGATTGCCAATGAATCAGCCCCTGTCCAAAATTCACGGTGTAATCACCAATGAAAACGGATCGTATCAATCCTTTAGGATGAATAGTAATATGCGCACTTAAAAAGTCAACTCCGACACTCAATCGCTTATTGAAAAGTTTTTCACCCGGGTCTTTTTCTATGTTAACTCCTGCCTGCATGAAAGGGGATTTGTATTGATAAATTACTTGTAAACCTTCCCCACTTCCAACCCACTCTTTTGGAGTTAGATTTTTATTTTGCAACCCACGCAATCTACAAACCAAGGTAGACTGATCAATCAATAAACCTTCGTTGAAGCGTTCTGTCATCGGCATAAATTCAACCTTAAAATTGCCCACTACTTTTCGCACTAATTCAATATTCCAACCAGGTATAGCCTGTAACTCCAACGGATCTTTAAACGCTCCCATCACTTTTTTATAGATAAAAAAATCATCGACTTGTTGCTCGGTAAAAAAACCAAGAGCCGACAATTCTTGCGAATTGATTCGATTCAAATCCCACTTTTTTTTCACTGCACTCAACTGAACCATTGATGCATCCATTTCTTCAGCCGAATAGAGCTCGGCATTCAACCAAGGTGCTGGCAAGTCAATATTTTCGGTGGAGCCTTGTGCCAATGAATGATTCAATTGAAAAAATAACACAACTGAAATAGCTAATCGAATGATTGATTTACACAGTAAACTCACTTCATTTTTCATAGGGAAAAGAAGGTAATTGAAAGGAAAGTGTAGAAAGCGAACCCACTAAGGGATGCAATCCTAAACCAAGCTGGGTTTTAAATAGCTTATGTAAAAAGGTAACTTGGAAAACCCACCATTGGGGAGAGGGACTACATCCACCTTGAAAACTGATTTTTGGTGTGGGCCGATAGCTTAATACTATCATCCACTCCATTGGGGAATACGCCTTTTTTTGTACGTGTAGCACCGCAACAGTAGAAGAACTAAAATTGAATTGCGTGGCGACCAACAGGGAGGGTTCAATTACATTTTTCTTCCATTCGACAGGTGAAAATCTACGTGCCATACAAAGTGAAAAACTAACAAGAAGGTTCTCTGAAAGATTAGTTTGTAAACCAAGTTTTGCAAAGGGTACTTTTGTTTTTTTATAGCCCAAGAATGAAGTTTGTTCTACCCCTAACACCGTGCCGATCGCTAGTTTACCACCCAATGATTGCGCTACTTGAACTCCTAGTTGCAACTGATTACATCCAATCATTTTTTCATAGGAAAATTGCACTCCACCGGCCGTTTGCTTTTTCTTTTTAAGTAGTTGTGCGTTTAATTGATTCCAACCGGGTACCTCCAACAATTTTCCAACTGATATTGAAATGGATTGACTCTTCTGTAATGAGGAAGCAGGATATAAAAAATCCGTATGCTCCACTAACGCAGCGGTGCTATCCAAAAACCCAAATTGCACGGATTGAAAAGGAGATGGCGATACACTTTGCGCATGTAGACTAACCCCGCTCAACAAACCAACCAAGAGGATAACCCCAAAAGAGATATCTTTTTTTTGCTGCATTTGTCTAGTCTACCCATTGTGGCTGGCTACAAAAAGGAGAGTTTTCACTTTTTGCTTCGTTAAATCCTGTGAATTGATGTTACTTTTGCGAAATGAAATTGCTGGATGGAAAATTAGCCTCCCAGGCTATTAAAGAAGAGCTTCGGCTTTTAGTTGCACAACGCGTAGCAGAGGGGAAAAAAGTGCCCCACCTCGCTGCAATATTAATTGGGAACAATGGGGCTAGCGCCACTTATGTAGGTGCTAAAGTAAAAGCCTGTGAGGAAACAGGATTTAAGTCGACCCTGATCAAATTTGAAGAATCAATTTCCGAACACACCTTATTAAAAAAAATTGAAGAACTCAATACCGATCCGGATATTGATGGAATTCTTGTTCAATTACCGTTACCTGCACATATTGCAGAAGAAAAAATTATCACCGCCATTGATCCGGAAAAAGATGTAGACGGGTTTCATCCAATCAATTTGGGAAAAATGGTACAAGGTCAAGCGAGTTACATTCCTGCTACGCCCTATGGTATTATGTTATTGCTAGCCCATTACCAATTAGATATTACCGGTAAACATGCGGTAGTGATAGGTAGAAGTAATATTGTAGGAAGACCCATGAGTATCTTATTGAGCGGCAATACTCAACCTGGCAATTGCACTGTAACACTTTGTCATTCCAAAACAAAAGACCTGGCTAGACACTGTCTAGAAGCCGATATTATTGTAGCAGCCCTTGGAAAAGCCGAGTTTTTAAAAGCGGAGATGGTGAAACAAGGTGCCATTGTAATTGACGTAGGTATTACCAGAGTCAATGATGCTTCAAAAAAGTCAGGATTTAGACTTTTGGGAGATGTAGCATTTGAAGCGGTAGCTAAAAAATGTGAGTGGATAACTCCAGTGCCTGGTGGCGTAGGCCCCATGACTATTGCAGCCCTGCTCAAAAATACTTTTCATGCTTGCGTGAAAAGAGATTAATCAGACACTATTTTTCTCTTCAATTCGTTTTCAACCTATGCTAACGCAATCCTCTACGCTCCAATTGCCTGTGATGGAAGAGTTTTACACTTTACAAGGAGAGGGATATCACCAAGGAAAAGCAGCACACTTTATTCGGTTAGGCGGTTGTGATGTGGGCTGCGTTTGGTGTGATGTAAAAGAAAGTTGGTCAATGGATGCCCATCCGCTTTGGATGACTGAGCAAATTGCTGCGGAGGTAGAGAAATCAGGTGCAAACTTGGCAGTCATTACAGGTGGAGAACCTTTGATGCATTCATTAGATGCATTAACCAACTTGTTGCGGTCAAAAAATATTGCTTGTCATTTGGAAACATCGGGTTCGCATCCCCTCAGTGGTGAATGGGATTGGATTTGTTTGTCTCCCAAAAAATTTAAAGCCCCACTACCCGAAGTCTTGGCTGTTGCCCATGAATTAAAAGTGGTGATTTACCATGAAAGCGATTTTACATGGGCCGAAGAATTTGCTGAAAAAGTGCAAGCAACCTGCAAACTTTATTTACAACCGGAATGGAGTAAGCGAGAAAAAATGACTCCTCTTTGTATTGAGTACTTGAAGAAAAATCCCAAATGGGAACTCAGTCTTCAAATCCATAAATACCTGGATATACCATGAACAGATTTCACTTTATTGTATGGATTGCTTGGCTACTTGCCAGCTTTCACAACCCGTGTCTTGGTCAGGAATATAGACCCGATAAAGTAAGCAAGAAGGCTGTACAATTATATGAGAAGGCCTTTGAAAAAGCTTCTCAAAACGAAACGAAGGAGGCAATTACCCTTTTACAACAAGCCACTGAAGCAGATGAAAATTATGCAGATGCTTGGATTGCGCTGGGACGATTGCAACTAGAAATAAAAAACTATCCCTATAGTCTGGTATGTTTTAGAAGAGCGCTATTCGTGGATATGAATTATTTCAAACCTCATTTGCTTTCCTATGCAACGGGCCTAGCGGGTACGGGAGATTTTCAAAAAGCGTTGGAGACCATCAATAAATATATAGACCAAGTTAAACCCACGGGAAATCAACTAGCTGTTGCCTTAGCTCGAAAAAAATCAGCTGAGTTCGCCTTGCAAAATGAAAAGGAAACGCAAGGGGAAAAAAGTAACACGGTGTTTGCTCCAAAAAATTTGGGCAACACGGTCAACTCAAAAATGTCCGAGTACCTACCCTCTCAAACCATAGATGGAACACAGCTTTTTTACACACGCCGCGTTGACACGTACAATGAAGATTTTTATGGAAGCACGCGTGTAAAAAATGGCAATTGGGAGAGCGCGCAAGCATTAAAGGGTTCATTAAATACCCCACAAAGTGAAGGCGCAATGATGATTTCACAGGACGGAAATGTGTTGGTGTTTACAGGTTGTTACAGACCCGATAGCTATGGGGGTTGTGATTTATACATTTCCACAAAAACGCAAGAGGGATGGTCTGCTGCAAAAAATCTTGGCGCACATATTAATTCAGAGCAATGGGAATCGCAGCCCTGTCTTTCTCCAGATAAAAGAGAATTATATTTTGCCAGTCGTCGATCTGGCGGCTATGGTGGAAGCGATATCTATGTTTCTAAATTGCAGGATAATGGGCAATGGAGTGATCCGATTAATTTGGGCCCTACCATTAACAGCCCAGCCGATGAACAGTGCCCTTTTATACATGCCGATAATCAAACTCTTTATTTTACTTCTTCTTATTGGCCTGGGTACGGTGATGATGATCTTTTTTTTGTAAGAAAACAAGCCGATGGAACTTGGTCAACTCCTAAAAATCTAGGTTACCCCATTAATACCATTGATCGAGAAGGAACATTATTTATTACAGCCGATGGAAAAACCGCTTATTATGCCAGTGAAAGAAAAGATAGCTATGGCGGGTTGGACCTCTACAGTTTTGAACTAAAGCCTTCCATCCGTCCGTTTGATACTAGATGGGTGAGTGGGAAGGTGACAGATAAAAAAACGGGCAAGGGATTAGCCGCAACACTTGAATTAACTGATCTAAGTACGAAGCAAATAATTTCAAAAGTAAAAACAGATTCATTAGGGAACTACTTGCTGACATTACCTACGGGACGTGATTATGCATTTACTGTTAACCAAAAGGGCTACTTATTTAATTCCGATCAGTACTTTTTAAAAAATGGAATAACCGATTCGACTGCCGTGAAGAATATTGAATTGCTATCAATTGAACAAGATGCTCGTATAGTTTTGAAAAATATTTTCTTTGAAACAAATCGTTTTGAGTTAAGTCCTACTTCTCAAACAGAACTCGATAAGCTAGTTATTCTTTTAACTGAGAATCCTACCCTTCGTATTGAAATCAGCGGACATACCGATAATATAGGTAAAGCCGATGCCAATTTATTACTGAGTGACCATCGAGCTCAGTCAGTAGTAGAATACTTGATCACCAAAAAGATTGACCCAAAAAGGCTAACCCATAAGGGATATGGATTAACAAAACCGATTGCAGATAATAGTACAGAAGAAGGAAGAGCACAAAACAGAAGAACTGAAATGCGGGTAGTGGGCCTATAGTATTGTAGTACTACGAGCTTTATACTTGGGAGAAAAACTCCCATGTTTACCCCCTTACATTACCAAATTGCGTTAACACTGTTGCCAGGGTTCGGCCCTGCCAAACTTCGTCCGCTTCTTGCTTCATTTACCCCACAGCAATTATTTGAATTAAGTCCAATAGAACTTGAAAAATCTGGAGAAGTAAGCAACCAATGCATTGCTACGCTACAAGCTTTTACTAATTGGAAACGCGTGGAAGAAGAAATCAATTTTATTGAAAAAAATAAAATCAAAACTAATTTTATTACAGAAGTAGGTTTTCCATTTCGCTTAAAAGAATGTAACGATTCCCCTTTATTACTCTATGAAAAAGGGACTGCCAACCTAAATGCACCTAAAACGCTTGCCATTGTTGGGACTCGTTCCCACACAGAGTTGGGCAAGAAATTTACAAAGGATCTAATCGAGGCTTTACAATTTTCAGGGATCACTATTGTAAGTGGGCTAGCTTATGGGATCGACTCTATTGCCCATCAGCAGGCGCTATATCATCAACTACCCACAATAGCAGTTTTGGCTCATGGGTTAGACCGAATCTATCCCTGGGTCAATCGAAAATTAGCACAAGAGATACTCCAACAAAAGGGTAGTTTACTTAGTGAATGTAGACAAGGCGAAAAAACAGACGCTTATTTGTTTCCTAAAAGAAATCGCATTGTTGCAGGACTATCTGATGCCACTCTAGTAATCGAGAGCGATGAAAAGGGAGGCAGTTTGATTACAGCGAATTTAGCATGGGGGTACCATAGAGCAGTATTTGCCGTTCCTGGCAGACCGGCAGATCCAAAAAGTAGTGGCTGCAACCAATTAATCAAAAACCAACGAGCACAATTGATAACGGGCGCACACGACCTATTATACTGGATGAACTGGGCAGACGAACATGCAAGATCAATTTCTAAAACAGAGCCAAGCCTAGAAGAAAAGTTAATCCTAAACTTACTTACCCAACACAATGAATTGCACGGAGACGAACTCCTACAAAAAACCGGCTTTACATTTGGTCAATTAGCAGAGATCCTACTTAACCTTTCTTTAGCAGGGTTGATTGTATCTTTGCCCGGTCACCGGTATCAACTTGGCTGACTACCCCCAATGAGAAAAGAAGCACTTGTCATATTAATCTTGCTGAATTGCTGTCTTTCTGTATCATTTGCACAACCCTGTACAACCTTGGGACAAACACCTTCTACCGCATTTCCCGTTTGCGGTTCAACAGTTTTTACACAAAATAGCGTCCCCATTTGTGCGACCAATAGTTTATATGTTCCTGGTTGTTCGGGCGACGGCGCTAGCTATGAAAACAGAAATCCTTTTTTCTACCGCTTCACTTGTTATCAATCCGGAACACTTGGATTTACGATTAATCCATTGGCAGCGAATGAGGACTATGACTGGCAACTGTATGACATCACAGGTATAAACCCAGATGAAATATTCACTAACAGAACAATCATTGTGACCGGCAACTGGGCAGGTACCTATGGACCCACTGGGGCCTCTGCCACAGGGGTAGGATATATTCAATGTGCCTCTGACCCCGCTGCAGGGGCCAATACGTTTGCCAAAATGCCTGACATTATTATCGGACATGAATATCTACTTCTAGTCAGTCATTATACGAACACGCAAAGTGGTTACACCCTTTCCTTTAGTGGCGGAACAGCCGTTATCACTGATCCACTACTTCCAAAATTGTCTACTGTTAAAGCAGATTGTGATGGAAAAGTGTTGCGACTAAAACTAAATAAAAAAGTACGCTGCAACAGTTTGACGTTGACAGGAAGTGAATTCACCCTCAATCCAGCTGTGACTACAGTTACAAGTGCTCAACCTGATTCCTGCTCACAGGCTTTCGACTTTGATGAACTTACGTTAACATTAGCCGCTCCTTTAACCAATGGCAACTATGAATTAATTATCAATAATGGCACTGACGCTAATAGTTTATTAGATATATGTGGTAGACCCATACCCCCGGGAGACAAACTCACTTTCACCTATTTTATACCGCAGCCAATTTTTGCCGATAGCATCGGGCGCAGCAATTGTGCTCCTGATTCTATCAATTTGTTTTTCCCAAAAAGAATACTTTGTTCCAGTATCGATCCCGCTGGAACTGACTTTTTAGTAACTGGACCTTCGGCAGTGGGGATAAGAGCAGCAGGCGGTAATTGTATCAATGGTAAAACAGATTTTGTTACAATTAAATTCAATCGTCCCATTGAAAAAGGAGGCAATTATCAACTATTACTCCGTGCAGGTACTGATACTACTGTTTTAGTAGACGAATGTGGCATCCCTACACCCTTACAAACTATTCGATTTACTATTGCCGATACGGTGAATGCGAATTTTAATTATAGTGCCGCATTCGGCTGTCAAAAAAACACCTATGTCTTTACGCATCCAGGTGGAGATGGAATAAATAGTTGGCGGTGGAATTTTAATAATGTTGCTGTCAATACACAAACACATACCATTGATTTTCCCGCTAGCTCCACCAATAATATCTCTTTAATCGTAAGTAACGGAATTTGCGCAGATACAGCCTCCACTCAATTAGTCATTAATAATCAGATCAAAGCTGGATTTACCATCAACGATAGCATACTTTGTCCGGAAGATAAATTAGTTATTAAAAACACTAGTACAGGAATGATTGATACCTGGCTATGGAAATATGATGCGCTAACTACGTCAACGCAAAAAGACCCACTTCCCTATCAATTTCCTGCTATTAACCTTGAAAGAACCTATCGCGTACGACTCATCGCTGGTAACTTAACAATGCGTTGTAAAGACAGCACTGAAAAAATTATTCGCGTGCTGAATCATTGTTTGATTGAAGTGCCCACCGCATTTACGCCCAATAATGATGGACTTAATGATTGGTTTAGTCCCCATAATGCTTTGAAAGCGATTGATTATCATTTCCGTGTTTTCAACCGATGGGGTCAACTTGTTTTTGAGTCCTATAATTGGATGGACAAATGGGATGGAAAAATAAATGGACAGCCACAAGGGACCGGGGTGTTTGTATGGGTGCTTTCCTATACGAACCGTGACACAGGCAAGCCCATCTTTCGCAAGGGGACGGTCACTCTAATCAAATAAGTCGCCTAATTTTTGATTTTGCCAGTTTTAACTGGGTAGCCTATCTTTGCACATGGCGACAAAAAAATCTTCCCCTGCTTTTACGGATCGTTTCTTTGGCGAAGGCCTCACCTTCGACGACGTATTATTAATGCCCGGTTATAGTGAAGTCCTACCCCGGGAAGTTGACATCCGTAGTAAATTAACCCAATCCATCACTTTACATGTACCCCTGCTTTCTGCAGCGATGGATACAGTAACAGAAGCCTCTTTGGCTATAGCCTTGGCACGTGAAGGAGGCTTGGGTATTCTACACAAAAACATGTCTATTGAAAAGCAGGCCGAGCAAGTCAGAAAGGTAAAGAGAAGTGAAAGCGGGATGATCATTGATCCACTCACCTTATTGGAAGAAGCCACCATTGGAGAAGCGTTAAAAATGATGCAGGAAAATCGCATTGGCGGAATTCCTATTGTAGATAAAGCAGGGAAGTTGACGGGTATCCTTACCAACCGAGATTTACGATTTGAAAATAATCCCAAAAGAAAAGTCAGCGAGGTAATGACCTCAAAAGATCTTTACACAGCACCTGAAGGTACAGACCTTAAAAAAGCAGAACAGCTTTTCAAAAAAACAAAGGTTGAAAAATTGCCAATCATTGATAAGAGAGGTAAGCTAGTGGGGCTGTTCACGTACAGTGATATTTTAAAATTGAAAAGCAATCCCAATGCGGTGAAAGACAGCTACGGTCGATTATTAGTAGGTGCAGGAGTCGGCATCACCAAGGATTTAATTGACCGTGTGGCTGCATTATACCAAGTGGGAGTTGATGTGGTGGCGATGGATAGTGCACATGGACATAGTAAAGGAGTAATTGAAGCAGTTAAACTGGTTAAAAAGAATTTCAAAAAATTACAAGTCATCGCGGGCAATGTTGGAACTGCAGCCGGCGCAAAAGCTTTAGCAGATGCTGGAGCAGATGCCGTTAAAGTAGGGATTGGACCAGGTTCCATTTGCACCACTCGAATTGTTGCTGGAACTGGAGTACCTCAATTAACAGCTGTGATGGAGGCCGCGCATGCCTTAAAAGGGAAAAACATTCCCGTTATTGCAGATGGCGGAATACGTTACACAGGTGACATGGTAAAAGCATTAGCAGCCGGCGCAAACTGCGTCATGATGGGTAGTGTTTTTGCGGGAACAGAAGAGAGCCCAGGAGAAACAATTATTTACGAAGGAAGAAAATTCAAAACATATAGAGGAATGGGCTCATTAGGCGCCATGGCAACTGGAAGCAGCGATCGTTATTTTCAAGATCCTGAGCAGGATGTAAAAAAATATGTTCCCGAAGGAATTGAAGGACGAGTGGCTTATAAAGGATATCTAAAAGAAGTCGTTTATCAATACATTGGCGGACTCCGTGCAGGCATGGGCTATTGCGGCGCAAAAACAATTACTGAATTACAGAAAGCCACTTTTGTAAAAATTACAAATGCAGGAATGCATGAAAGTCATGCGCACGATATTGACATTACCAAGGAAGCGCCTAATTACAGCAGAAAGTAAGTAGCTTCATTGTCAGAAATTGCTTTCATGCGTGTACGATCCCTGCTATTAGCGACATGCACAGGCGTATTAGCCTGGTTGGGTTGGCCAGCCTCCCCCATTGGTCAGCCACTTTTTCTTTTTTTTGCCTGGGTACCTTTATTCATAGTCGCTCATTCAGAAAAATCAACTCGTCATTTTTTTGGCTACGCGTATTGGGCATTTCTCCTATGGAATGTAGGCACTACTTATTGGATTTGGAACGCAACTGAACCTGGCGCTGTGGCAGCATGGCTTGCCAATAGTTTATTGATGTGTATTCCTTGGGTTGCGTACCATCAATTTTCAAAAAAACTCAACCCGCTTTTTGCTACTTTTTTATTATTGGGTTGCTGGCTATCATTTGAATTTTTTCATTTGCAAGATTGGGGACTGAGTTGGCCCTGGCTTACGCTTGGTAATGGATTAGCCAACCACCCAGAATGGATACAATGGTATGCAGTCACCGGAGTGGCAGGTGGATCACTCTGGATTTTATTGACAAATATTTTCTTTTTTCATCACTGGCTAAGCAATCAGCTGTCGGGCGGACAAAAAAAATATCACTGGCTGATTGTAAGTTTTATCATAGCCATTACTCCTTTGTGGATTTCCTTTTATTATTCAAATAGAGTGATTGGCACAGAAGACAAACAAAATGAAATTGTTATTGTCCAACCTAATATTGATCCCTATGAAAAAATTTCGGCTGGAACCGAAGAAAAACAATTAGCAACTTGTATCCAACTCTCCAAGGATGCTATGCAGGAGAAAACAAGTTTATTGATTTGGCCAGAAACGGCACTCTATAGTCCTTATGGCTATAATGAAGAAAAAATAAACCAAACAGAGTCGCTAGCACCCCTAAAAAATTTATTGTCACAATATCCAAGAGTGTCGCTTCTAACTGGAATAGAAAGTTATAAATGGGTGAGTACGCCAACGCCCTATTCTCGAGCAATATCAGAGGGTGAATCTCAATTTGAGGCATACAACGCAGCTGTTTTAATGGATCAATTTGGTTCGCATGGATTTTATCACAAGTCAAAATTAGTTCCAGGTGTGGAGACACTTCCTTGGTTTTTACGTTTCATAGACCAATGGTTCGAAAAATTTG
>CAYFLE010000025.1:0-5602 GCA_964343645.1 uncultured Chitinophaga sp.
TAGCCAAGGAAGAATCTTTGGTATTGATCACAGAAACGGTAGCGTCAGGGATGGGTTGCTTGGAGGAGGAATCTGTCAATATCCCTTTGATAACGCCGTCTGCCCGCTGCGCCATCGATACGTTAACTAAACAAATGAATACCAATAGCGTACTGAACAGTTTTCTCATAAATAGATTTGAAGTCCGCAAAGATAGACGTAAAAGGGGGGGCAGCCTTGTGGTAAACTGTTAAAAATCAACTGAACAGATATTCTACATCTTCGCGGGTTAGGCTCTTGACGAAGCCAGTATCATCGGAAATAATGTCTTTTGCGAGCGCTCTCTTTCGTTCTTGTAGCTGTAAAATCTTATCCTCGATAGAATCTTTACAGATCATTCGATAGGCAAAAATATTCTTGGTTTGGCCAATCCGGTGTGTACGGTCAATGGCCTGTTGTTCTACGGCGGGATTCCACCAAGGGTCCATAATGTACACGTAATCAGCAGCCGTAAGGTTCAATCCAACCCCACCAGCCTTAAGAGAAATCAAGAATACACGTATTGAGTCTTGCTGCTGAAACTGTTGAATTGCTTTTTCTCGATCCGGCGCCGAAGTGCTTCCGTCAAAGTACACGTAAGGAATTTCTAACTCCTCTAGTTTGCTCCGAATCAGGGCCAACATTCCTAAAAATTGAGAAAAAACCAGTGCTTTATGATCACTGATATCCTCTTTTAACTGACGAGCTAACTCATCGAGTTTGATGGAATAATTAGGAAACTCCTCCTTTTCATTCAAAATAGCTGGGGAGTCACAAATCTGGCGCAGCTTCATGAGCCCCTGTAAAATTGCTAACTGAGATCGTTGGATACCTTGATTTTCTATGGATCCTAATATCTGATTTCTATAATCATTACGATACGCCTCGTATATATTTCTTTGCTCTTTTTCCATTTCGCAGAATAGTACCATTTCTTGTTTTTCAGGCAAATCCTTAGCAACCTGTTCCTTGGTTCTACGTAAAATGAATGGGTATAATAGTTTTCGGAGGTGTTCCTTGCGATCCGGCTCCCCCAACTTATCAATTGGCACTGCAAATTCATGCCGGAAGAACTCCACGGAACCCAGCATGCCGGGATTCAAAAAATTCATTTGCGCGTACACATCAAAAGTGTTGTTCTGCAACGGTGTTCCACTCATGCACAAGCGGTGCTTGGCCTGCAATAGTTGTGCGGCACGTGTTACTTTACTCGATGGATTTTTTATGGCTTGCGACTCATCTAATATCACATAATCTAACGCAAGGGTGCTTAACAATTTTATATCGCTACGCAAGGTGCCGTAAGTAGTAATGAGAATTTCAAAAGAATCCAATGCTTCTTTGTTGCGCAGACGCATGGGTCCATGATGGATTGCGTGTCGAAGTGAGGGAGTAAATTTTCGAATTTCGTTTTCCCAGTTATAAATCAGTGTTGTGGGACAAACCACTAATGCACGCAGGGATCCTTCGGTTTTTTTATAAAATTCCAAATAGGAAAGGGCTTGAACCGTTTTTCCCAATCCCATATCATCGGCCAAGATACCACCCCATCGAACTTCCTTTAAATAGTTCAACCATTGATAGCCCGAAACCTGATAAGGACGTAACACCTCATGTAATGCAGCAGGTGGTTCTATCGGATTAATTTTATCAAACTGACGCAGCTGTTCATATTTTTCTTCTAACTGCAATTCTAATTCGGCGGTATCACGGCTTTCATATAATTCATCAACTACGCTCTGGTGAAAACGAGAAAGTTTGATTGTGTTATTCTTACCCTCGCCCACTCGGAAGAGCAACGCATATTTTTTTAACCACTCCTCAGGTAAAATTCCCAATGTTCCGTCACCCAATTGGACAAATTGCTGATTGTTTGCCAACGCCTTTTTTACATCGGCAACTGTAATCTGTTGATCACCGAACGCAATATTGACCTTGGCGTCAAACCAATCTGTGTTACTACTAATGAAAATTTGTGTTTTAGGTTTGGCTGTATTAAATCGATAATGCTGCAATGATTCAAAACCAAAAACAGTGGTTTTGGATTCTTTCATTGCATCAACAAACAAAAAGAACCAATTATTTTTTAACACTTCCGTCCCCTTCAACGCGAATGTTCCATCCTCGGGATTCTCAACAAACCCAGAATGCAAATTGGCCAGTCGCTCTAAAAAAATATTTTCTTTTTCTTTATTTCGATGAACCACTAACACGCCATCACCCTGCGGTATTAGTACTCGATCGCCATCGGTGGGACCTGCCTCATATCCTTCATAGACAAAAACAGGTTTGAAAACCAAGTAATCTCCTTTTTCGGTCAATACAATACGAGGCTCTGGGCTCACGCCTTTCACTTCTTTCATTAAAGATTTATCAAAACGAACCGCGTAAGTATGTGATAAGGGTAATATAAATTGTTGTAAACTGTCTTTCCACGCGGTAGTTGATTTTGTCATTTTCCCATCCGGCAAAAAAGTATCAAGTAGCTGAACCACTTCTTTGCTTTTCCAAACGTAACATTGACCATTATGTAAAAACAACAACGTAGAGGGACACTCATTATCTGTGAGATTGAATTCCAATGCCCCTACTTTTACTTGTGCTTGTATCGTGTAATGAGAATTCTTTTTAATATAAAATTGGGGAACAACCGTTTCTTCATTTCCTTGCAACGAACTCAATTGCGCCGTTTTAAAGGGCTTACCCACTTCTAAAAAATAGAAAGGGGTATTGTGTCCAAACTCTTTGAATAGTCGCTGCAGTTTCGGAAGTATATACTCCGCGATTAACTCTTTTGTTTCTGATGGTAAATCATCTTCATCCTGATGAATGATATTATCCCAAAAACCAGAAAATGGTGAGTTACGACTTACATATTTATTAATTTCTCCATCTTGGAGCTTGCGAATCAACTGTAACAGCTCGCGGTCTGAATCGCTGAGCTCACTTGTTTCAACGAATCGGGTGATATCTAATTTTTCAATCTTACCCGCAAATTCATTGGTTTCTTCTGCAGCTTCTCCTGTTACTACATCAATTGTAAACCGCGGAAAACTTTTTTTATTGAAATTGAGCACCACCCCTAAGCGACGCGTCATTTCAATTACTTTCTTTTGCGTTTCGATCTTTTTTTCAACCGACCTAGCTGCAACTGTGGGAAATAATACGGGTCTTGCAATAGTGGCGGGCATCGCCACTCTTTTAATGGTGGTGTCTAATACGCGTAAAAAGGGCTTGCCTTCTTTATAGGCAAATTCAAACTTACCTGTCAAGTCATCTTTTAACGAATAGCCATACGCTTCCAGTAATTTATTTTTTTCTTTATCCCAATTACGAATGCTATCAAAATAATTAGCTCCATGCGTGTTCAGCAATTGCAATAACACAATCACTTTAGGAAGACAAAGGGGGTGACGACTGTCTTCAAAATCACAACTGGTATCAAAATTTCTTTCTTCGTTCTTGCGAATAATTACTTCGTACGCTTGGCCATCTAAGTTCACACTTGCTTTTACTGTTTCATTTTCGGCATATTCTATTGCGGCTTTTTTCGTACGCAAATAAGTTTCCGCATCACGCAGTGTTTGTTGTGCACAAAGTAGGCGGATATTTTTGAGGTCAATGGTTTTCATCTTGACCACGGTGTGTCGTTGGTCGTATTGAACTTGGCCTGCTTGTAGTTGTCCGCGATCCAATAATTCCTGCAATTGGAGCAATGCCGCTGTTTCGTGGCGACAGATGTCACCTAAATTATACGGACAACCACAACGCAGTGATGTAGCATTTGGATCGCGAAAGTGATGTATCTGGACTTTATAAAAAGTACTGTAACTATCGTCACGCACACGAAAAGTAGCTGTTCCAAACAGTTCGTCATATTCTACTAGCTCGGCAAAACCAATGGCATGTATTTTTTTTCCTCGACGAATGACTTCATCGGTACCATGCGTGTAGATATATTTAACTAAATGAGGTAGTGCCAATGGTTCTATTCGATTTAATCGCTCGCAAAAGGAGAATCTACAAATCTAAAGGAATGTGAAGCGATTTTCCCGCTGTGAAAAAATAAAAGTAAAGATCGACCGGAATCGAAAAAAGTAGTTGGAAAAAATCCTATCTTGAGGGATTTATTTTTTTATTACCAGCTTTCCATCTTGATAGAGCGGTAACACATTCGCTGCATCAGGGGTCAAACAAAATTCAATGTCTTTTATCAAGCCAAATCGCTTGACCAAACGGTGATAGTGTGTCAACTGTGGAGCAAAACCCAATAAGTTGTCGGCGTGTTTTTCATAGAGGGCTACCGCCATCAGTGAACTATCGCAATGAATCGTAAAATGTTCCTGTACGCGTTTGATTACTGCACCTGCATAAAGTGTATCCTCTAAATTGAAACGATCTTTCCAACCCGCGCAGCCTAATACCACGTCTTTCCCCTCACTGATTAAAAAGTCACAAACAGCAGAGAGATTCGGGAAGCTACCTGCAATGATTTTAGAAGCGTTACGATCCAACGCCATTTGTAATAATCGCGTGCCGTTAGTAGTCGTCAACACCAAATTTCTATTTTCAATAAATTCTCTTGTGTATTCAAGCGGAGAATTGCCGTGCTGTAGGCCTTCGGCAATCATTCCGTCTCTTTCGCCAGCAGCAATACCATCGATATTTTTTCCCATTTCAATGGCTTTGGGAACTGAATCGACAGGAATAACTGCGCGCGCACCATTATAGAGCGCTGCCGCAATGGTAGACGTGGCTCGAAAAACATCAATGATCACAACAACACTATTGCTTAGATCGTACAAATGAAGAAGAGCCGGGGAAAGAGAGGTATATAGGGTAGGTTTAGTAGACATGTGGTTGAGAAAGCGCAAATTTAGAATAAATTCTACAAAGAGAGCTATCAATTAAAGCCTATCGAATGAGCAACTTTTTCCATCGCTCTGTTTCTGCATAATTTTTAATGGTATTAATTTTTTGTTGCAGATAAGACTCCATGTATTGATTAAAATAAATGGCATTGAATAATTTTCCTAAAGCACCGTAGGGAAATTCATAACTCAGCAAATCAATCATCAACATTCCATTATCGATTGGCTTAAAATGATGCTCGTGACGCATGGAAACCAAATCGCCTTGCAATTGCACTTCCACATACATTTCTGGCTTAATCATTTCCACCACTTTGATTCGTTGTAATCTTTCTTTAAATAAGTGGTAGGACTTCCACGTAATCGTTTCACTTTTTTCCAACAAACCAAATCGAGTGCCCGCCACTGCATCCACTTTGTATGAAGTATACGCTTCTTTATGAACACTCACGTGTCTGCTGAGATCAAACACTACCGAAGCAGGCGCTGCAATGAATGTGGTAAGATGGATGGTTGGCATAATTAACTAAAAGGTACTTTGACAACTTTTGCTTTTAATTGTTTGTCGCGAACTTGTATCGATACAATCGAATCAACAGCGGCATTTGCTGTTGCAACATAGCCCATGCCGATGGCTTTTCCTAAACTAGGAGATTGAGTACCTGAAGTCACCACACCAATCACCACTCCGGATTCATTTTTAATTTCATAGC
>CAYFLE010000025.1:5612-5981 GCA_964343645.1 uncultured Chitinophaga sp.
TGTATGAACCCCTTCGGCCTTTTGTTTAGCTAGAGCGGATGAGTTGGTAAATTCTTTATTGAATTTAGTAATCCAGCCAAGTCCCGCTTCCAAGGGTGAAGTAGTGTCATCAATATCGTTACCATATAAACAAAATCCCATCTCTAGACGTAAGGTATCACGCGCACCTAAACCAATTGGTTTTAACCCTTGTGGCGCTCCGATTTCAAACAACGCGTTCCAAATTTTTGTCGCGTTATCATTGACGTCTTCAAAATAAATTTCCACGCCACCTGCACCCGTATAACCTGTGGCGCTCACTAAAACATTTTCAATACCTGCAAATGTTCCTTTGACAAACGTGTAATAAGCCAGATTTAATAAATCCAT
>CAYFLE010000025.1:5991-13656 GCA_964343645.1 uncultured Chitinophaga sp.
ACCTTGCACCGCTAACAAACAGGTTTTATCAGAAATGTTGTGCATCTCTACACCTTTGGTGTTATACTGCTGAATCCAGTTCCAATCTTTTTCAATATTAGAGGCATTCACCACCAACATGTAAACATTATTGTCTTCGACACAATACACAAGTAAGTCATCCACTATACCACCTTTATCATTAGGCAAGCAGCTATACTGTACTTTCCCCTTCACTAATTTGGAAGCATCATTACTGGTAACACGTTGAATTAAATCGAGTGCATCGGGGCCCTTTAAAATAAATTCTCCCATGTGACTCACATCAAAAACACCCGCTGTTTTACGAACAGTTGCATGTTCATCATTAATGCCCGAATAAGAAATAGGCATATTGTAACCAGCAAAGGGAGCCATTTTAGCTCCCAGTGCAATATGTTGCTGATAAAAGGGGGTGTTCTTAACGGACATTTCCAGTTTTTAAGAACACAAATGTACGCGGTTCGGTGTCTATCCCAAAAGAAGACGAAGCGGTGAAGGCCCCCAACCCTGCATCTTTTTATGGGAAGACGAGTTACCCGGTGTGAGTGACGCCCTTTCCTTGCTGGAAGAGGGTGCCGAAGGAGGGGGTAACGTCTTTTCTTTATTTATTTCATGAATTCCATCGACAGGCTGAAGGTCGCCATTCTCATCCATCATATACTCGATATTTGAAAAATATCCGATTGGATCATCTGACCATTCTATGGATTCAACACTTTCGCCACTTCGTTTGATTTTAAGCTCACTATCGTTCAATTTTTTCATTATTGACTCATCGAAAACAATACGTCCACCCACAGGTACGCGTATAATCAAATGGACCCGTTGAGCCCGGTATTTGGAAGACGCCGGAATTGAATAACCATTGCCTAAATCCAATCGTAAATAAGACCGATTTTGGATGGTGTGCTCCAACGTGTCTCCTTTTTTGTTTGTACTGACTTTTGAAAAATCAGCCATTACTGGAATTGCGGAAATGTGATAGCCAATCGCTGCTGCACGTTTTGCGGCCTCCTCTTCAGTACGTCCATTGGCATAGCGAACCCATCGTACCTGAAATGTGCTGTCTGCACTAGGCTCTACTTTGAGAATTACATTGGAAAGTTTGAGTGTGTCCTTTGTTAAATCCCATCCCTTTGATTCGCCGTGAATCCAACTAAAGCTTTCGCTGTATTCCAACTCGGGTTCCGTTACGGTAACAACCATTTTTTGAGCAGGAGCAACGGGTAGAGATAAGGGCTCTACTAATTTTTCCTGATAAGAAAAATCTTTGGTAATACTAGCAATAAATAATGTGACAGCTACCCATCCCAATGCCCATAATGTTCCAAAGGTCCAAGCCAAATAAGCATGACCCGCTTTAGCATTGATTAAGCGTCGAATCATCCATACAATAAAACCAACAACAGGAACTAACAGAAATAAACCCATACTAACCCAGGCTAATCCTTGTTGGTAAGTAGAGCTCCAGATATAATGTTGCAGTGGCCACGATACGACCCCTGCAAACAAGATGGCAACGAGCGCAATCAATAATGAAAATGCAATCACTCCAAAAAACAAAAAGAAGAATATTTTAAAAACGATCACAACGAATCTTCCAACCATACTAAAAAAGTTTTTGCTTGGCTGTTTGGCTTCATTAGCTAGCGCTTCTGCTTTTTCAGACAATTGCTTAGCGGTCAACTCTACATCTTTACTCCAGATCTCCATTTTTTCTTTGAGCGCAGACGATCCCTCGCTCACATGCTGACGAATCCGCTCTAAATTGATCGACTCGCCACGCATTTCCATTTTTTGATAAGAAGTTTCTGCGTTGGGTAGAATTGCCCACAATATGATATAAAGCAGAATAGAAAACCCAACCAAAGAACCAAAACTCAAGTTGAATAAAACTTCCGCTAAAGCAGAATCATCAAAAACATTTAAAAGAGAAAACAATATTTGTAATAGTAAGGGGGACAAAAACAACAAACGAATATTACGCGGTGTAACATTCATATACGCAGCAATACCACTGGCTACGCCTGCAATTACCCGATCATCCGGATTGCGATAAAATCGACGACCGGTGTACGCTTCCACTTCTTTTGCTGGAAACAAAATCCACAAAATGATATAGAGCAGAGAGACAATACCAAAACTTGAAAAACCTAATAACACAAAAAGTACGCGAATAATTACTGGATCGATATTTATATAGCTGGCAATACCACTTGCTACCCCTCCCAATACACGATTGTTTGCATCGCGGAAAAATTCACGCTTTGATTGTGCCGTGAATGTTTTTTTAGGCTGATCCGTCTTGTTTCCTTCCTTAGCACCGGATTCTGTAAACTCTTCCCCTGCAATTTCTTCGGGTCTTCCCATGGCAGCAATTACTTCTTGTAAATGGGTTTCTGTAATACAAGACTCTCCTCGTTGAATCAATGAATAAAATTGCTCGGCAATTCGTGATTCAATATCATTGATAATTTCTTCCCGACTTTCTTCGGTTGAAAAATAGTTGCGTAAACTAGCTACGTACTGTTGCAATTGTTCATACGCGGGTTCTTCAATAGGAAGTACTCGACCGCTCAGATTTATGGTGATAATTTTTTTCATAGCGTCACTGATTAATATTAGAGGTTAGTGGGTTTAGGTGTAATTATTTTAGTTACAGCGGATGAGAGCTCCTGCCAGGTTCGTCCCAATTCTTCATAAAACACCAATCCCTTTTCAGTAAGGGAGAAGTATTTACGTGGCGGACCGGCAGGACTTTCTACCCAACGATAGGTGAGCATGTCGGCATTTTTGAGACGGGTCAACAAGGGGTAAAGGGTTCCCTCTAGAATTTGAAGTCCAGAAGCTCGCATTTCATCCACTATATCGCCGGGATAAGACTCACCCCTTTTGATAACCGATAAAATGCAGAACTCCAGAATCCCCTTTCGCATCTGACTTTGTGTATTATCTATATTCATATTATATATATCTGCAGCACAAAGATAAGGACAATAATTGGTACTATGCAAAACATAGTACTATTATTTTTTATAATTTTCTGAAAAATAGATTTTTGATTGATTTTTTACCGAATTTTGCCAATTATGAGCCGATTTTCAACCTTTTTTCTCTGTTTTTTAGTCATTTTAGGCTTTTCGGCCTGTTCTGACAAGTACAAACCCTATCGTTCCCATTATACTTTTAAGAGCGACACCGGAATCCCCGACTATTCCAATTTGGACTACTGGGCCGCCCATCCTGGCAAAAAGGATCCGGCTGATAGTGTTCCAGCACCGCTACGAAATGAAAACCGTGACACCTTAGTGGATGTCTTTTTTATACACCCTACCACCTTTACTGATAAAAAAGCTGCTTCTCAATCCAATGCCACTATTGATGATGCGGCTATCAATGCTAAAACAGATTATTCAACCATATTACTGCAAGGAAGCACCTTCAATCAATATGGGCGTGTGTTTGCCCCTCGTTATCGACAAGCCCATATCGGAAATTTTTACAGTAATGATAGCGTAGCGGCAAGCCGTGCCTTTACACTAGCTTATCAAGATGTGCGCACCGCTTTTTTATATTATTTAGAACACTATAATAATGGTCGACCCATTGTTTTGGCTTCACATAGCCAAGGTGCTTTACACACTATTTGGCTACTCAAAGAATTTTTTGAAAATAAACCTTTGCAACAACAATTAGTAGTGGCCTATGTAGTGGGATGGCCGCTGAAAAAAAATACGTTAACAAAGATTCCTGTTTGTCAACAGCCCAATCAAACAGGTTGTGTGTGTAGCTGGAGAACATTTGAAGAAGGTTATCTTACTCCGGGTGTAAAAAAAGAAAATGAACGAGGAGATGCTGTGCAAGTAACTAATCCAATTACTTGGACCACCGATACCAATTTTGTTTCCCGACAAAGTAATAAAGGCGCGATATTAACGCGTTTCAATAAAATATTTCCTACGCCAGCAGATGCCCAGATTAATTCGGGCGTGTTGTTTACCAAAAAGCCTCAATTCCCTTGGAGTTTTCTGTATAAAACCAGCAACTATCACATCGCAGACATCAACCTTTACTATTTGAATGTGCGTGAAAATGTGGCCAATCGTATACAGCACTTTAAAAAATAATAAGGTCCACTGTCAATTGTAACACTGACAGAAATCAGTTTTGTCGCGGTTTTCAGGTTCTATCTTTAAATAGAAACCTGGTTCCATGAAAACTATTATAGTTCCTACCGACTTTTCGCCTACCGCTACCAATGCGATGCACTATGCCATTCAAATGGCCAAGCAAATCAGCGCACACCTATTGTTGGTACACGTATATCAAGTGCCCGTTAGTTATACAGATGCACCGATTGTTTTAGTATCAGTAGAGGAATTGCGTAAATCGGCACAGGCGCGAATGCATAATTTAAAAGTGGAGGTAGAACACTTAGTTCATAAAGAACAAAAGGTTTTTACAGAAACTATTTTAGGAAGTGTAGTAGATGAATTGGAAAATCTCTGCAAAAAAATAAAACCCTTTGTGGTGGTGATGGGAACAAAGGGTGCCACTGGATTAGAGCGTGTTTTATTTGGAAGCAACACCCTACAAGCTATTCGACATCTAAGCTGGCCAATAATTTGTGTGCCGTCTGGGAAAAAATATGGCACTGGAATTAAAAAAATTGGATTTGCTTGTGACTATGAAAAAGTGGTGCGCTCTACACCTGCGCCATTGATTAAAAGCTTGGTAAAAACCTTTGGTGCGGAACTACATGTACTCAATATTAATCCAGATGGCAAAAAACGTAGCGAGGAAATGCCAGAACAATCTATTTTATTGCAAACGCTTTTGGGAGACTTGAAGCCGGAATTTCATTTTATTCAATACAATGATGTGGAAGACGGAATCAATGACTTTGCGATTCGGAATGAACTAGATCTAGTGATCACCATTCCTAAAAAACATAGTTTAGTAGAAAGAATTTTTAGAGAAACTTCTTCCAAGCAATTGATCCAACATAGCAATGTGCCTATTGCTTGTATACATGAATGATTAAAACTCGGCGCTGCCCGGCGTACGAGGAAAGGCAATGACATCGCGAATATTACCCATGCCTGTTACAAACTGAACCATTCGCTCAAAGCCCAATCCAAAACCCGCATGTGGAACTGTTCCAAAACGTCGAGTATCTAAATACCACCAAAGATCTTCCTCAGGAATATGCATTTCCTTCATCCGCGCTGTTAATCGATCGAGTCTTTCTTCTCGTTGTGATCCGCCTACAATTTCGCCAATGCCTGGTGCTAAAATATCCATGGCAGCTACCGTTTTTCCATCTTCATTTTGACGCATGTAAAACGCTTTGATCGCTGCAGGATAATTGGAAAGTATAACCGGCTTTTTAAAATGCTTCTCTACCAAGTAGCGCTCGTGCTCACTTTGTAAATCCATTCCCCAACCTGTGATCTCGTATTGAAATTTCTTTTTCTTATTATGATTACTCTCGCGCAAAATATCAATAGCCTCCGTATATGTGATACGTTCAAATTTATTATCGACTACAAAACGAAGTTTTTCCAATAAACTCATTTCACTTCGTTTGTCCTGTGGGTATTGTTTTTCTTCTTCGGCTAAGCGTTGATCCAAAAATTGTAAATCCTCCGCATTGTTTTCCATTGCATAGCGGATAATGTATTGAATAAATTCCTCCGCTAAATTCATGTTGTCTTCTAAATCACAAAAAGCCATCTCCGGTTCAATCATCCAGAACTCGGCTAAGTGACGAGCGGTGTTGCTATTTTCGGCACGAAAGGTGGGTCCGAATGTGTAAATTTCTCCAAAGGCCGTAGCACCTAACTCTCCCTCTAATTGACCACTCACCGTCAAATTAGTAGAACGACCAAAGAAGTCTTCTTTAAAATCAATGGCGCCCGCCTCATTGCGTGGTGCAGATCCATCGAGGGGCAGGGTAGTTACGCGAAACATTTCACCAGCACCTTCTGCATCACTGGCTGTAATGATGGGCGTATGTAAATAGATAAATCCTTTCTCATGAAAAAAACGATGCACCGCAAATGCTAAGGCGTGTCGTACACGAAATACAGCCCCAAACGTATTGGTACGAAATCGCAAGTGTGCTTTCTCGCGCAAAAATTCCAAAGAGTGTTTTTTGGGTTGTAACGGATATTTTTCTGCATCGGAGTCGCCCAACACATCAATGGTGTGCGCTTTTAAATCCATTTTTTGTCCCTTACCCAAGGAAGGTTCCACGATACCTGTAACGCGAAGAGAAGCAGAAGTGGTGATGCGCTTAAGTTGGTCTTCCGGAAATTTTCCCAACTCCACTACTACTTGCAAATTGTTATTAGTGCTGCCATCATTCAATGCAATAAACTGATTGTTGCGAAAGGTTCTAACCCATCCCATCACGGTAACCAGCTGACCAGCAGGATCCTGAGCTAACAGCTCCTTAATTTTTATTCGTTTATTGAACATGCACCTTGGCTTTGGCTAGCAAAGGTAAGCCCGGATGGAAGTGCAGGGGCTAGTTAGGGGTCGAAAAAATTTTTATCAATTCTGAAATTTCCTGTAGGTTTGTGTCAACAAAAGGCCGTTCCGGCCACCTTTTCCAAGAATTCATATTATTATTAATCATCTTGTTTGAACGAATCAATCGTTCTGTTTCCCCCTCAAAAATTTCAATCCAAAAAAATTAAGAATGGCAGTTTCTAACGACGACAACAAACCAAAAAGAAGAGGTAGACCCCGTAAAGACGAAAAATCAGAAGAACAAAGCGCTGCCCCTGCACCCGCTCCCACTAAAAAAGTAGAGGACCCGCGTCCGGCGCCGCATACAGCAGCTGCCCCCATTAAAACTGAGGCACTCGCACAAACTATTCTTGAAAACACCCCCGAGCCGGGCGCTCCCGAAGCTCCTCAACAGCGTTTTCAACCACAAAAAAGAGAGCCCATATTTACCGTTGAGTTTGATGGAATGATCATGGGCGAGGGCGTATTAGAAATGATGCCCGACGGGTATGGATTCTTGCGCTCTTCGGACTACAACTATCTTTCTTCCCCCGATGACGTATATGTATCCCCTTCTCAAATCAAAACGTTTGGGTTGAAAAGTGGAGATACAGTTATAGGACCTGTTCGTCCTCCGCGTGAAGGAGAAAAATATTTTGCGTTAATAAAAGTGGATTTACTCAATGGTAGAAATCCAGATGATGTGAGAGACCGCGTTCCGTTTGATTATCTCACGCCACTTTTTCCGTTTGAAAAATTAAATCTGTTCACGACTCCTTCCGATTACTCGACACGAATCATGGATCTTTTCACACCGATTGGTAAAGGACAGCGTGGATTGATTGTTGCCCAACCAAAAACGGGTAAAACGATGTTGTTAAAAGCAGTAGCCAATGCTATTGCAGCTAATCATCCTGAATGTTATTTGATGGTGGTGTTGGTAGATGAAAGGCCGGAAGAGGTGACTGATATGGAAAGAAGTGTGCGCGCCGAAGTAATCGCTTCCACGTTTGATGAGCCGGCAGAAAAACACGTGAAGGTTTCAACCATGGCCTTGAACAAAGCAAAAAGATTAGTAGAGTGCGGACACGATGTGGTCATCTTATTAGACTCCATCACGCGTTTAGC
>CAYFLE010000026.1:0-13642 GCA_964343645.1 uncultured Chitinophaga sp.
ACAATATTGTTTATAATAAATTGAAAATCAATGTATTTAACAATTTCTTGGATTTTTTTTGTTCGAATGGGTTTTCACAATTACATTTGTTATGTCATACATAATACAATTCATCAAATTGCTTGTCATGAAATCAACTTGTTTAAGGTTCTCACTTACTGTTTTGATTTTAGCTTCGACAGTTCTTGCCTTTGGTCAACAGAAAAAGATTACCGGAAAGGTATTGGGCGATGAGTCTAAACCGCTGGCCGGAGTATCTGTCATTGTAAAAGGTAAATCAACTGGTACACAAACGGGTGCCGCGGGTGATTTTGCCATTGAGGCGGTTCCTAGTGAAGTGTTAGTTTTTTCTTTTTCCGGTTATCGGACGCAAGAAGTTAAAGTAGGCGCATCATCCGCGCTAACTATTTCTTTAGAAGTAGCTGCTAGTGTGCTTGAAGATGTAGTGGTTACGGGTTATGGTACTCAAAAGAGAAAAGAAGTAACGGGTGCGGTGGCAAGTTTGAGCCCTAAAACATTTGAACATAGTCCAACCACAAACGTTGCCACTGTTTTACAAGGTAATGTTCCGGGTTTGGTGATTCAACAACGTACGGGTCAGCCTGGTACTACTCCATCTATTACTTTTAGAGGGGGTACAGAATTTGGTGGAACAGGGACTCCTTTGTTTATAGTTGACGGAGTAATCGTTCCTTCTCTTTACGGATTGGATATTAACGATGTTGCTTCAATTGATTTATTGAAAGACGCCGCTACTACTGCGATATATGGAGCTCGTGCCGCAAACGGTGTGGTATTGATGACTACTAAAAAAGGAAAGAAAGGAAAAACACAGGTTACCTATTCTTATTCTTCTACCACTAACTACATTCGTCGCAATCCTTCAGAATACTTAAGTGGTGGTGATTATATCCGTATGAATCGATTGGGATTGCAAGCGCGTTTCCGTGGCGACTCATTAGATAATAATACCAATGCCATGAATACAGACCGAGGACAATTAGTGGGTTCATGGGGTTGGGCAGTAAGCAGTGGTTGGACATCACCCATTGGTCTTTATTCTACTCAGTTGGTCACTAATGCGAATCGTAAATATTTGACAGATCCTCGTTGGAAATTATTGGTGGACCCCAATCCTTTCAACCCCAGTCAAATGGATAGTATTCTCTATACTGATTTAAGTGCCAAAGAGAGAGAGGCAATGATTTTACAACAAGTGAATACGAGCGAGCATAATCTAAACTTCTCTGGTGCTAACGATCAAGGTTCTTATGCGCTTTCAATGGGAATGGTTAAGGATAATGGTATGATCATTGGTTCTTGGTTGAAGCGTTTCAACATGAACTTTAATGGCGGATTGAATGTTGGAAAAAATCTAAAGATCAATACAAATATTGGTGCTTATAGTGTGGAGCAAGCGCTTCCCTATGGTCAGTTTAATAACGTAGATCCTGAAGGGGGTTCTGCTGGCGGACTCTTACAACGTTTTGTAGGTGTTGCCCCCACTGTTCGTTATGTGAACGACACACTTACCTCACAAATTTTGCCTGGCCCCAATGATGTAACACTGGGTAATCCTGCGTACTGGAGTAAATTAACAAACAATAATACTAACCAGCAGCGCTTTTTAGGGGGAGTAAACCTCGAGTATTCTATTGCACCTGCATTCAAGTTTATCGCTAGTGCTTCTGGATATATGCAGTATACTAATAATAACTTTTTCACACTGGCGTATCAACAAGGAAACGGAGGTGCTATGAACACGAACCGTGCGGCTAGTTTCAATAATACGCGTATCACTCAGTACACCACCAACGCATTTTTGCAATACAACAAATCATTTAAGGGACATTCGGTAACTGCATTAGCAGGGGGTGAATTTTATGAGTATAAAGGGTACGTAAATTCTGGTTTTGCACAAGGAGCTCCTACTGATCTTATTCCATGGCTAACAGCTTCTACACCCCCAAGTGTTTTAGGTACTTCATTAATTAATCCAGCAGGTGCTTCTTCCAACTTTAATCAGTGGGAAAGAATTGCTTCAGCAATTGGTCGTGTAAACTATACCTACAAAAACCGCTATTTGCTAACAGGTGTTGTTCGTATGGATGGATCTAGTCGTTTGAAAAAAGGAAATTACTTTGGAACTTTCCCAGGCGTTTCAGTGGGTTGGAATGTACATAATGAATCGTTTTATTCTAACCTAGGCATTGACAAAGTGATTAGCAGTATCAAGCCAAGAGTGGGCTATGGTGTCAATGGTAATAATAACTCATTAGGCTATTTTGCAACTGCACAGATTTATAATAGCGCAGGTACCTATAATGGTTATGGAGGAACCTATGCAGCGTCTTATATCAATTCTGATGTACGTTGGGAACGTACAAATAGTATGAACCTTGGTGTGGATTTAGGTCTTATTAAGGATCGTGTTGTAGTGAACTTTGATTACTTTGTTCGTAATGTATTTGACAAGTTGGCCGGATTGAACATCTCATCACAAACTGGTTTCACAAGTTTTACCACCAACCTCGGACAATTACAAAACAAGGGAGTTGAGATAGCACTCAATGCAAAAATCGTTGAACCTAAATCGGCTAACGGATTTAGTTTAGATTTTGGGATGAACTTTTTCCATGTAAAGAGTTATGCGAAAAAGCTACCGTATAATGCGCTACCCGGTAACCGTACCAGTGGCTTCTTTGTATGGGATCCTAAAAATCCTGGTCAACAAATTTATGTAAGAGGATTAGTAGAAGGACAACGTATTGGATTGGATGAGGTATGGGCGCCAAGATGGACAAGTATTTATACAGATCCATCTACCATCAGCCAAGATGCCAATGTTTACAATGCCTTCATGCCTTACACCAATAAAAAGATCAAGCAATTGGGAGATGCAAGATGGTATCAGGTGAATAAAAACGATACTATCGACACCCGTCAATTTGTCTATGTAGGACGTACTACTCCTCAGTACACGGGTGGATTTAACTTGAGTAGTTCTTATAAGAGTTTCCGACTCTATGCACAATTTGATTATGCACTCGGGTTTGTTATTTTAAACAACTACATGGTGAGAGGATTAAGCCAGGTGCAAGGTTCTCAAAACCAAACTACCGATGTGTTAAAAACATGGACCCCTACCAATACCAATGGAAGTATGCCTCGTTTTTATTGGGCTAACCAGGGAAGAAACTATGCAACGGATGCAAGTGGTAACAACCCTGCCGCGAATTTGTGGGAGAAAGGCGATTATGTTATGTTGAGAGAGCTTACGCTTTCTTACGATGTATCACCTACTGCTCTGGGTAAATATTTAAATAATTATTTGAAAAACGTAAGTGTAAATATCACCGGAACCAACTTGGTTTATTTTTCTGGATATAGTGGCAACTTCCCAGAAGTGGGCGGCTTTGATCAAGGAAAATTCCCGCTCCCACGAAGAATTAGTATTGGTTTAAGAGCAACACTTTAATCATTGATTGACCTAAAAAACAAATTGAAATGAAACATACTACATTATTAGTTATTTCCGCGGTTTGTGTGCTGGTGCTTGGTCTTTCATCCTGTACTAAACAACTGGATGAAGTAGTTCCACAAGACGCAATCAGCAAGGATCAGGCGTTGAAAGACCCAAATGCCGCGCGTACACTTTATCACGGTGTATATGGACGATTCAGAGCGTATAACAGCACCTTTTTTCAATTAGGTGAAATGCGATCTGAAATTTGGGTAGATGGTCTATTCACTGAATCGGTGGATGGAACACTTCAAAACTTATATCGTCATAACATTAGCAACCTAAACGTACCTATTACGGATTGGGGAGGATTTTATAACCTGATCTATAATTTCAATAGCGTTTTAAAAATTATTCCTCAAACGCCATTACCCGATGCTGAAAAAAATCAAATATTGGCCGAAGTATATGGTTTGCGCGCGTATGTGTATTATAACATGCTGATGACATGGGGAGCCGTTCCTTTGAATACGGAGCCTGTTGAATCCATTACTAATGCGGCACAAACCTATAAGCGTCGTACTGGCGCCGACACGGTGATGGTTCAAATTAAGAGTGATATTGAAAAATCACTTCAACTATTTGGCGGTAGCAATGTAATTCCAAGTGGAAAGCGCGTATACTGGAACAGAGTTGCTTCTCTTATCTTGAAGGGAGATGTCTTTATTTGGTCAGCTACTCATTTAGCAGGTGGTGCGAACGATTTAAATACCGCCAAAGCTGCATTACAGGAAGTTAAAAATACACAGGGTGCTTCACTTGATTTGCAAGCTAACTACGCTGATATTTTTGACCCCACTAAAAAAACGAATAACAAAGAAATTGTATTTGCGATTAACTATGAGTTGCAACAGGCTTCTAATGGTGTATTCGGAAGTTTTCAAGTAAACTCTATTCAAGCAGCTACACTTTCTTTTGCACAAGCAGCTACACCAACTGTGTCATCTGTTTATCCTTATGTAAACGGGGCTAATCGAGTTGGTTTAAATCAGGCAATGATCAATCGATTGACAGCGGCTCCTGCCGATCAACGTATTGCTAACACGTTCCGTGTTATGTATTCCAATGCGACACCTTTTCCAGTTAGAGGCGTTTTGTTAACAAAATATATCGGAAGTGTTTCGGGTACTACACAAGTGTATAATACCGACTATCCTATTTATCGTTATGCAGATGTATTATTATTGTTGGCAGAAGCAAAAGCTAAACTAGGCGAAGATCCTTCGGCAGAAATCAATGCGATTCGCCTGCGTGCATACGGAACAGGTTATACGCCATATGTGAATGCAGGAACTGCTGCAAACATGGATGCCATTTTAAATGAAAACCTTCGTGAGTTTATTGGAGAAGGAAAAAGATGGTTTGCTTTACGTAGAGCAGGAGACGCTTTTGTTTACGCGAATCTAAGCCCAACTTATTTTTCACCAACCACCGCGGCTAAATTCTTAATGCCACTTTCTGTGGGTATGTTAACGGCCGATCCGCTGTTAACCCAAACACCGGGGTACTAAGGAAAAATTTAACTCATGCCTGGTAAAAAAACCCAGGGACTTGTCGCTGCACCATTTACACCGATGCATGCGGACGGGTCCCTTCATATAGAAGCGATACCTAACTATTATGCCATGCTCAGAGCGAATGGTGTAAACGGAGCTTTTATCTGTGGTTCTACAGGCGAGGGGGTGTCATTGACCATGTTGGAAAAAATGGCTGTGGCAGACACTTGGGCAACGTGTACAAAAAAGGAAAAAGACTTTACTCTCTGGCAATTAATCGGAGGAACTTGTTTACAAGATTGTATCGTGCTAGCTCAACATGCCGAAGCAGTTGGAGTAGATGCTGTTTCGTTTGTAGCACCGTACTATTTTAAACCCCCTACAGTAGAAGAACTAGCGGCCTGTTGTGAAATCATAGCTGCTTCTATTCCCCGCACCCCCTTTTATTTTTATCATATTCCTGTTTTGACAGGCGTATCCTTTAATATGATTGATTTGCTTCGTGCCGTAGATGGACGAATTCCCAATTTTGCCGGCATTAAGTATACGCATGAAGACTTTATGGACTTTTTATCTTGTCTTCAATACGCCAACGGAAAATATGATATGATCTGGGGTAGAGACGAAACGTTTCTTTCGGCGTTGGCGATAGGGGCAAAAGCAGCGATAGGAAGCACGTTTAACTATGCGGCACCACTCTATCATCAACTGATACACTTATTTAACGAAGGAAAACTAGAAGAAGCTGCTGCTATGCAACAACTTTCAATTGATATGATTCGTTTGTTAGGCAAGTATGGTGGTATTGCAACTGGAAAAGCGTTTATGAAATATATTGGTTTTGATTGTGGTGAATTTCGATTACCTGTACGCAACATGGATGCGTCGGCATTTGAGCGTTTTCGCTCCGATGCAGATGCGTTACCTATGCAATCGTATTGGTCCGTGATTTGAAAAATCTGTTGACCCCTTTTTTACCAATGAAGTTGTATCGACTCATTATAATTATTTGTATTCTGCCTGTAATGGAATTAATTGCACAGCAACCTAGTATTAAAATCCAGTGGAATATAGCTGGACAACTAACAACACTAGGATTAGGCGGTCCTGCGGCAGGCGTTTATGATCAGTTGCTTTTTATTGGGGGGGGATCTAATTTCCCAGATGGTCCTCCCTGGGAAGGAGGAATCAAAAAATACTATAATCAATTATCTGTTTTCAAGAGGGAAGGAGAAAAATTGATTGCTCTACCTATCTCTACCTCGCTACCCACTGAAATTGCTTACCCTGCCACTTGTACAACTCCAAAAGGAATTTTTTATGGCGGTGGCGAAAATGCTGCAGGACTTACCTCGCTTGCCTATTTGATGAGTTGGGATACCAAAACGCAATCGCCAAAAATAGAATCACTGCCTTCTTTGCCAGAGCCTATCACTACGGCAACTGCTACCGCAATGGGTGAAAAAATATTTTTAGCAGGCGGCGACACTAAAACCGGTACCAGCAAAAAAGTTTGGAGCTTAGATCTTTCACAACTATCAAAAGGGTGGACGGCTGTTGCCGATTTACCACATGCCGCATCTTACTCAATATTTCTTTCGGATTTTACATCTCATAAACTGATTTTAATTGGTGGCAGAAGCAAAACAAGTTCAGGAGTGAGTGAACTGCTAAAAACTGTTTTTGAATTTGATGTAGTGCAAAATCAGTGGAATCCGTTAACTGAGCTCCCTTATTATTTATCTGCAGGAACGGGCGTTATATTGAAAGGAGGGGATTTTATTTTATTCGGCGGAGAGAGAGGGACTACATTTTCTCAGGTAGAACGATTACAACAATCTATTGCAACTGCTACAGATTCAGCCCAACGAAAAAAACTTGTGGAACAAAAAAATGATTTATTGATACACCATCCAGGGTTTAGTCGAGAACTATTGCGCTATCATAAAAAAAGTAGGGAGTTTGAAGTAATAGGGGTCTTACCATTTGAGACACCTGTCACTACTATTGCTTGCTGGTGGGGCGACCGTATTTATATTCCAAGTGGTGAAATAAAAGCCGGGGTTCGTTCTCCAAATATTCTTTCTGCAAAAATTGAGCAATAGACATGATCAAAAACGCAAAAAAATATCCTTGGATTGTAGTGGGTTTACTGTGGGGTGTTGCGTTGCTCAATTATTTAGATCGGCAAATGCTCAGCACTATGAAGCCAACCATGATGTTGGATATTCCTGAGCTGCAGTCGGCCACGCATTTTGGTCATCTTATGGCCATCTTTTTGTGGATCTATGGATTCATGAGTCCGGTAGCTGGTATGTTGGCAGACCGCATCAGTAAAAGCAAATTGATTGTAGGTAGTTTATTTGTTTGGTCTGCCGTTACACTTTCTATGGGTTTTGCTACAACTTATCAGCAGCTATATTTATTACGTGCTTTAATGGGAGTGAGTGAAGCATTATATATTCCTGCAGGATTGGCACTTATTGCAGAATATCATCGCTCTACAACACGGTCACTAGCGGTAGGCATTCATATGACAGGACTTTATATGGGCCAAGCCTTAGGAGGATTTGGTGCAACAATCGCACATCAACTTTCCTGGTCTGTCTCCTTTCAGCTATTTGGAGTAGTTGGTATTATTTATGCAGTAGTACTTTTATTACTATTAAAAGATAATACAACCACTAAGGAGTTAAACGTTGTTTCTTCTACAAAGAATATTGGCCTTCCAGCACTTCGTCAATTATTGGGCACCCTTCCTTTTTGGGTTATTCTATTTTATTTTGCCAGCTCTAGTCTTCCGGGGTGGGCTGTAAAAAATTGGCTGCCTACATTAATTGCAGAAAACTTGCAGCTGGAAATGTCAGTTGCGGGTCCATTGTCTACCATCACTATTGCTTTTTCTTCTCTCCTAGGTGTTTTACTTGGAGGATATCTATCTGATCGATGGGTACAAACCCAATTACGAGGTCGCATATTCACGAGTGCGATTGGACTTGCCTTAACATTACCTGCATTGGTTTTTATTGTGCTTGGATCAAATATCTTTTTTGTAATAGGCGCTGCATTATGTTTTGGATTTGGTTTTGGCTTATTTGATGCAAATAATATGCCTATACTATGCCAGTTTGTTCCAGCCCATCAACGCGCCACGGCGTATGGGCTTATGAATATGACAGGTGTTTTTGCTGGGGCATTTATTACTGATTTACTAGGGCGCTCTATAGACGCAGGGCAACAAGCGAAAACCTTTTTTTTAATGGGAGTCATTGTTGCAGGTGCGCTGCTATTACAATTGTTTTTTTTGAAACCTCAAACAAGTGATGCTACTTAATTCAAAAATGAAAAATTTAACCTACACCGATAGCGAATTAAACGAGCTAGAAACATTTTATCAGCGAGAATTACTGGACAGCACTATTCCGTTTTGGTTTCCTCGTTCATTTGACCAAGAGCATGGAGGTTTTTTGTTGATGCGTGATGCAGACGGTAGTTTGATCGATGATGATAAAGCTGTTTGGGTACAAGGAAGGGCTACGTGGTTATTAGCGACCTTATATAACACCGTAGAACCGCGAAAAGAATGGTTAGAGGGAGCCAAACTTGGATATGAATTTTTAACCAATCATTGCTTTGACACCGATGGTCGAATGTTTTTTCATGTGACGAGGGACGGAAAACCAATCAGAAAAAGACGCTATTATTTTTCAGAAACGTTTTATGTTATTTCTTGTGCGGCTTATGCAAAAGCTACTGGAGATGCAAAAGCGGCTGAGCGCGCACGTGAGACATTTGGAAAGTGCATCAACTACATGACCAATCCACAGCAGTTAGGTGCAAAATTTACCAACACACGACCTGCCAAGGGAATCGGTCCTTTAATCATTATGATTAACACGGCCCAGATTCTCCGTGAAACGATTGGAGATCCACGTTGTGACGAATGGATTGCTAAATGGATTACTGATATTGAACAAAACTTTGTGAAAGATGATATTCGTTGTGTGATGGAACAAGTGGCGCCTGATGGTTCAATTATTGATCACATTGATGGACGTACCTTAAATCCGGGACATGCTATTGAAGGAGCCTGGTTTATTTTGCATGAAGCGCTACATCGTAATAGCGATAAAAAGTTAATTGACTTGGGTTGTCGAATGATTGATTATATGTGGGAACGGGGCTGGGACGAAAAGTATGGCGGGTTATTTTATTTCCGTGATGTATATCATAAACCTGTGCAGGAGTATTGGCAAGACATGAAATTTTGGTGGCCCCACAATGAAGCAATCATTGCAACCTTGTTGGCTCATCAATTAACGGGAAATGAAAAATACGCCACAATGCACCGCCAAGTGCATGAATATTCCTATAAACATTTTCGTGATCCAAAATATGGTGAATGGTTTGGCTATTTACAGCGAGATGGCGTGTTGACACAACCGGCAAAAGGAAATTTATTTAAAGGGGCTTTTCATGTACCTCGACAGGAATGGTATTGCTGGCAGCTATTGAAAAATAGAAAATAATGCAGCTTTTACGAATAACATATTTTTTATCGTTTCTTTTATGTTATTCAATAATTCTACCTGCGCAGTTTAGTTTGGCTCCATCTTTCTCGAGCAATATGGTGATTCAACGCAATCAACCTATTGCGGTATGGGGGAAAGGCGTGCCTACTAAAAATGTTACGATTGTTTTTGCTGAGCAGACCCGCAAAACAGTGGTTAGTGCCGATTCAAGTTGGGTAACTTATTTAAATGCAGAAAAGGCATCTGCAGAGGCACATGTACTTGTTGCACGAATGGATCAAACCGAAATTCGCTTAGATAATATTCTACTAGGCGATGTTTGGTTGTGTATTGGGCAGTCTAATATGGAATGGCCACTCAGCCGTGAAATGCATTGGGCCGAGGAGAGAAAGAATGCTAATCAACCACTCATTCGATTTTTAAATCCACCTCCCGCTGGGCGTTATGTATACAATGTGTCCTTTAGTGATTCGCTTTTACGAAGATTGAATAAAGAATCTTTTTACCAATGGAATGGATGGCAAACCACCACTTCCTCTCTTTTACCCGATATGAGTGCGGTTGCTTATTATTTTGCAAAAAAGATTGTAAAAGAAACTGAGGTACCCATCGGTTTGATCAATTTGTCCATTGGCGGAGCACCGCTGGAATCTTTTATTCCTCCTCATTCATTACTAGCGCATCCTGTTTTTTCGCAAAAGATGAATGGAGACTGGCGCGCTAATGACTATCTACCCGTTTGGATTCGATCTCGAGGAAAACAAAATTTAGACAGTGTTTCCCCAATTTATGGCGATGCATTCGGTCCACATCATGCGTACAAACCAGGATTTGCTTTTTCATCCGGTGTAGAACTGCTTCGCCAACTCGGCATCAGTGGCGTGTTAGTTTATCAGGGTGAAAGTAATGCCGAAGAACAAGTACGTGTCGCCGAATATGGTTCACTTTTTAGCGTATTAGTGCAGTCCTATCGTGAATTATGGAATAAAAAGAATCTTCCATTTTATTGGGTCCAATTGTCTTCTATTGAACGTCCTTTATGGCCATCATTTAGAGAGGAGCAACGGAAATTAGTAAATGAAATACCTTTTTCAGGAATGGCTGTTACTAGTGATGTAGGTAATAGAACCAATGTGCATCCTACAGATAAGCAAACGGTAGGAAATCGTTTGGCTTTTTGGGCATTGAAACAAGTATATCACAAAAAAGGTGAGGTATCAGGCCCGCTTATTAAAAAAGCAACGTTCAGCCCTGATAAAGTTATACTGCACTTTTCTCATGCACGTGGGCTAACCACTTCTGACGGGAAATCGCTAAGGGAATTTTCAACAGATGGAATTAAAGAACTACCAGCGGTTATTAAAGGAAAACGTGTAATTGTATCGGTAACGGAAAAACAGAAAGCCATTTTTTACGGATGGAAACCGTATAGTGAAGGCAACTTAATCAATAAACAGCGGTTGCCAGCCTCTACCTTTACAGTCGCTAATCAATAAAACACCTTTTGTTTATGCTTCGACGTTTACCCATTTTAGCGTTGCTACTTTTGATAGGTAGAACAGGATTTACACAAGTAATCCTTCCTGTATTCCCCGACTCTCTTTTTACTACCTATTATCATCAGCGTGCTACGCTTTTTTCATTATTGCCTAAATCAGACTCCGATATATTATTTGTTGGTAATAGTATAACTGACGGAGGTGAGTGGGGTGAGTTATTCAATGATGTACGCATTAAAAACAGAGGGATCAGTGGAGATATTACAACAGGTGTGATGCACCGTCTGCCTGATATTGCCAGTGGAAAGCCTGCTAAAGTTTTTTTACTCATAGGTGTAAATGATGTGGCGAGAGGGATTGCGACAGATAGCATTTTTAAAAATATTGTACTGATTGCCGATTATTTGCAGCAAGAGTCACCTCGTACCCAAGTTTATGTGCAGAGCATACTTCCGGTCAATGCGATTTATGGTAAATTTTCTGGCCACACCCAGCGAGGCGATTCCATCAAAAAAGTAAATGCATTATTGTATGCCGCTGCCGACGCTCATCATTATACGTATATAGATATTTATACGCCGTTTTGTGACGAAACGGGTAAGATGAATACAAAATATAGCAATGACGGACTTCATTTACTCGGGGAGGGTTATTTATTATGGAAGCATTTGGTTTTCCCTTATGTATTTAATATGCAAGAGAAACCATCACTTATTCCGGAGCCGGTACAATTAAGTTGGGGGAAAGGGCGATTTCCACTTTATCAATCTTCTTCTATTTATAGTAATGACACGCAACTTCAACCAGAGGCAAGTCAATTACAAATGCTATTGGCAGAAAAAAAAACTTCAATTCCTATAGTTCGAACACACCAATTGGATACCTATCAGTTTGTTTTACAACTGGATCCTGCTCTAAAAAATAAAGTAGCTGAAGAAGGCTATCAATTAAAGGTAGGGCCAAAGGAAATTAAAATTAGTGCGGCCGCTCGTCATGGTATTTATAATGGGATACAAACCTTGCGTCAACTTTTGCGCGATGGAAGTTTAGTAGATGCTTGTGAAATAACTGATCAACCGGCTTATGCCTGGCGAGGATTTATGATTGACGTTGGGCGAAACTATATGCCGATGTCTTTACTCAAGCAACAGATTGATGTAATGGGTCAGTATAAGTTCAACGTATTTCATTTTCATCCTACGGAAGATATTGCTTGGCGTTTGCAGATTGATCGCTATCCTCAACTTACTGCTCCAGAAAATATGTTGCGCAATAAAGGGCAATATTATTCCAAAGAAGAAATG
Organism: uncultured Chitinophaga sp.; assembly: GCA_964343645.1. GTDB lineage: Bacteria > Bacteroidota > Bacteroidia > Chitinophagales > Chitinophagaceae > JJ008. The sequence goes on from CAYFLE010000026.1 coordinate 12,355, forward strand.
AAGGAGTTGATTGCTTATGCTGCCGCTCGTCATATCACGGTTGTGTTAGAAATCGATATGCCTGGACATAGTGGGGCATTTAAGCGTGCCATGGGTACGGATATGCAAAGTGGGAGTGGCAAAGAAATGGTGCGAAATATTTTACAAGAGGTAATCGATACGTATAAGCTGCCCTATATTCATATTGGCTCGGATGAAGTGAGAATTACTGATACTAGTTTTGTTCCCGAAATGACTGCACTGATTGAACGAGCGGGAAAAAAAGTAATCGGATGGCAGCCCGGAGGAAATTATAATGCTACCACTATTCGACAACTATGGCGCGAGGATAATAATGAAGTGAATGTGGTGAAGTCAGTCCAGTTTGTGGATTCTAAACATCTCTATTTAAATCATATGGATCCACTGGAGGCTGTTACTTCTATTTTTAATCGACAACTTGCTAAACGTCAAAAGGGAGATTCATTAGCATTAGGTGCCACCTTATGTGTTTGGCATGATCGGGCTGTTGCACAAGCAAGTGATGTGCTTACCATGAACCCTGTGTACCCCGGCCTGTTAACTTTTGCTGAACGCAGCTGGAGGGGTGGCGGAAAGGAAGGCTGGATTGCAAATCCAAGTGATGGTAATTTAAATGACTTTGTCAACTATGAAAAAAGATTAATTGAGCATCGCGATTTATATTTTAACGATAAACCCTTTCCATATGTTCCGCAGTCACAACAAACGTGGCGCCTATTTGGCCCATTCAATAATGAAGGGGAGGTGACAAAGTCGTTTTCTATAGAGAGCAAGCTTTTATCAGATGCCGTTGTTAAAGAAACAAAGCAAGTGCAAGGCGGAACTATTGTGATGCGTCATTGGTGGTGGCCCTGGATTGCAGGAGCTATCGACGCACCCGCTGAAAACACAACCTGGTATGCACAAACAAAAATCTGGAGTGATCATGAGCGTCAAGCTAAGTTTTGGATTGGCTTTTATAATTTATCTCGTTCTCCGGCTACCGAAACACCCCCTCTACATGCTTGGGATTATAGAGGAAGTACCATATGGCTCAATGCACAATTAATTGAACCTCCTAGTTGGAAGCGCGCAGGTCTTGCAGGTCATTCAGAAATCCCTTTGATTGACGAGGGATACGAATACAGAACCCCAACCGTGTTGACATTAAAGAAAGGATGGAATACGGTTGTTGTTAAAACGCCTATTGCTTCTTTCAAAGCACGCAATGGTCAAACGCCAACGAAGTGGATGTTTAGTTTTGTGGAGGTGAAGTGAACGCTTAATC
>CAYFLE010000027.1:0-13453 GCA_964343645.1 uncultured Chitinophaga sp.
GGTACTGCTCCATGTACACCAACAGATACAGATGGTGATGGTATTCCTAACTATTTGGATTTGGATTCTGACAATGATGGAATTTTAGATTCAGTTGAAGATGCAGGATGTAACGGAACCGCTCCATGCACACCTACTGATACCGATGGCGATGGTATTCCAAACTATTTGGATACGGATTCTGATAATGATGGATGCTCTGATGCCAATGAGGCCTATAATTCATTAACGGCTCAGGGAACAGATGGCAACTTGTATTATGGAAACGGTAACCCTCCAACTGTTAACAGCAATGGACAAGTGGTGGGCGCTACATATCCAACCCCTTCATCCAATTATACAACTGCAGGTGCAGCGCCTGTAATTACCGGCGGCCCAACTACTGTTTTAACAAGTGTAGGTGCAACAGTTACATATACAGCCACTGCTACAGTGAGCACAGGTACGGTAACTTATCAATGGCAGGTGAGTACGAACAACGGAAGCACTTGGTCAAACGTTGCATTGTTGACCCCTTATAGTGGCGTGACAAGTTCAGTATTGTCTATAAATGGAGTTACAGCAGCAATGCAAGGAAACCGTTATCGTGTAATTGCATCTCAAACTGGATTTATTTGTGGCGCAGACACATCAACCGCAGCAACACTCACTGTTAATTTCCCACCCGATGCAGTAAATGATGTTGCATCCGTTGCGGAAGATGTTGCACTTACAGGCAACCTTCTTTCAAATGATACAGATCCCAACAGCGATCCATTAACTGTGGTAAGCTTTGTAGTAAATGGATATACATATTATCCAGGTACTTCTGCAGTAATACCAGGCGTGGGAACTATTTTGATTAATGCAAATGGTACGTATACTTTCACCCCTGTTCCAAATTATAACGGAACGGTACCGCCCATTGCATACACAATTAGTGATGGACATGGTGGAACAGATTCTGCCAACTTGTTGATTACTGTAACACCTGTGAATGATGCACCAGTGGCAAATAATGATTCACAAACCACATTAGAAGACACCCCTGTTTCTGGTAACGTATTAACAAACGATACAGACATAGATGGCAATCCACTTACAGTGACTCAATTTGTAATTAATGGTCAAACTTATACGGCAGGAACAACAGTTACCATTCCTGGAGTAGGGGCATTAGTCATAAATGCAAATGGTACTTACACATTCACACCCGCTGCAAACTATAACGGTACAGTGCCACCAGTGCAATATTCAATCAGTGATGGTCAGGGTGGAACTGCGAGTGCTACTTTGCAAATCACTGTTACGCCAGTGAATGATGCGCCGGTAGCCAATAATGACTCACAGACTACATTAGAAGATACGCCAGTTTCTGGAAACGTATTGACAAATGACACCGATGTAGATGGTAATACACTGACCGTCACACAGTATGTAATAAACGGAGTAGGTTATCCTGCTGGAACAACCGCTACGATTCCTGGAGTAGGAACATTAGTGATTAATACGAACGGTACCTATACATTTACGCCTGCGCCAAATTATAACGGCACTGTACCGCCAGTACAGTACTATATCAGTGATGGGCAAGGTGGAACTGCGAATGCTACACTACAGATTACAGTAACACCAGTGAATGATGCACCAGTTGCAAATAATGATTCACAAACGACACTAGAGGATACGCCAGCAATTGGTAACGTACTAACCAATGATACGGATGTTGATGGTAATCCATTAACAGTGACACAGTTTGTTGTGAATGGCCAAACCTACACAGCAGGTGCAACGGCTATAATCCCTGGAGTTGGAACCATGGTGATCAACGCAAATGGTACCTATACATTTACGCCTGCACCTAATTATAATGGTCCTGTACCACCTGCTCAGTATACTATTAGCGATGGACAAGGTGGAACCGCAAGCGCCACATTACAAATTACTATTACACCGGTGAACGATCCACCTGTAGCCAACAATGATTCACAGACTACATTAGAGGATACGCCGGCAATTGGTAACGTCTTGACTAATGACACCGATGTAGATGGAAATCCGTTAACGGTTACACAGTTTGTAATTAATGGAGTAGGTTATCCTGCTGGAACAACCGCTACGATTCCAGGAGTGGGGACATTGGTGATAAACGCAAATGGTACGTATACCTTTACGCCAGCGCCGAATTACAACGGACCCGTACCACCAGTGCAGTATACTGTGAGTGATGGGCAAGGTGGAACCGCAACTGCAAACTTGCAAATCACTATTCAATCGGTTGCAGATCCGGATGATATACAAATTAATAGTACACCTGTATGTAATAGTGGCACTGTTACATTACAAGCTAGTACAACCACAGTACCCAATCCGATTTTCAAATGGTACACGGATGCTACATTGGTAAATCTTGTAAATACAGGGGCAACCTATGTAACACCTACTATCACTATTTCCACCACCTATTATGTAACAGTGAGTGGAACAGGCGTATTGGCCAACCAGTCTGGCAACGCTAAATCAGCCGTGGCTACTATTTTACCTGCACCTGGACGCCCCGCGGTTACGGCTTTAGGTCCATTGACATTCTGCAAAGACGATAGCGTAGTATTAAAAGCAGGTACAGCTGTTGCTTATCAATGGTACAAAAATGGCGTGGCGATTACTGGGGCAACAACAGATACTTATGTAGCGAAAACCGAAGGTGACTACACAGTTGTTGTTACAAATGCGAATGGTTGTCCATCTGCACCTTCATCCCCTGCAGTGGTTAAAGTTCCTTGTGTAAAAGGAATACATATGCCAACTGTCTTTACACCTAACGGCGATGGGAAAAATGATGTGGTGAAGCCATCCATTCCTGGAATGAAGAAGTTTGAATGTTTCAAAGTATACAATCGCTGGGGTAACCTTGTATTTGAGTGTTACAATGTTTTAAAAGCCTGGGATGGTACTTACAAAGGAATTATCCAACCTTCCGAAACCTATATCTGGATTGTACAGGGGCAGGATGGGCAAGGAAAACCAATGCGTGAAACCGGAATGATCACTTTAATTCGTTAATCAAGCTAATCCAATAATAAACGTAACGTATGAAAAAGATATTCGGATTTGCTCTGTTGCTTGGAACATTAACCACTGGTCGTGCTCAAGATTTGCATAACGCAGATGTACAGCAAATGGGTCAATGGTATAATCAATCGCTAAAACGCGATAAGCGCGGAGATATCAATGTAAATTTTAGAGATATCAGATATCAAAGTCTGCTATCATTTAGAACAGGAAGCTTGCTTTTAAATTTGCCGATTGCGCAACGCAAGGATACATTGAATAATGCTGACAAGGGTTATTTCAATCTTTCTCTCGGTGCTGCATTCGACCAAACAAATTCAGGGTTTTACAAAGGGACTACCGGGTTGCTTGGTCTTTCTTACGCACAGCCTTTGAACCGCGAAGGTCTCTTTGCTGCTGTTGGATTTCAGGGGACACTAACTACAAACAAGTATGGAGTGAGTGGAACTTTTCCTGACCAATTTGACCAATATGGGCCTATCGCTGGCGCAGTTACTACTGATCCACTGCGAGCAGGAAATAAATACACTTTTGTAAGTATTAATGCGGGTGCTTCTTTGTTTCAAACAGGCACACCCGTCGAATGGTATTTAGGCGGATCAGTTCGTCATTTGAATCGCCCATTTACTGAGAATAATAAGTTGGAAAGTTTTAGATTGAATCCAACTGCTAGTTTACAAGGTGGATTTACCCTTCATGCAGATAGAAGTAGCTTTAGCGGATATGGTGTTGGTAATTGGAAAGGCAAAGCCAGTGAAGTATTGGTGGGTGCTCAATATCAATTGATGATAAGTGGCGATCAAACTCCTAATGTAGGTAATGTTCCAAATGAAGAGCAAGACGTTTCTTTATCATTAGGATGTGCTATTCGTTTGAAAGATGCAATTATTCCTTCGATTGGGCTCAATTACAATAAAACAAGAATTGCCATTCACTATGATATGAATAGTTCTAGTATACATACCAGTGGTTATATCCGCCGTGGTTTTGAATTAGTACTCACACAAAAATTCTAATTGATGAGAAAGCACGTATTATATTTTCAACTCGTTTCATTGTTAATAATTGCTGGAGTAACTACTATTAGTGCTCAGCAAAAACCCATAGGTGTTAAACCATTTCCTATTGGATTTAATTCAAAATGGAATGCAGTAGGACTTCGTTTTCAGGGGCAAGACTTTTATGTTTCTGAAAGTCCTCTTGAAGATACTTGTAACTGTTTACCGCAGTCATTACAGTCTAGAGGAAATGCAGGGCTATTAATTTCTTTTTATCGTAGCACGGGATCCCGTCTTTCCTACTCTGCTGATCTTGGATTTTCAACTGGACGCGTGGGAACCAAACCTGTCCCAACTATCAAGTCATTCAAAGATAATTTCACCAGTTTTAGAGGGGATCTTTATTATCATTTTGGTCCCGATTTTCAGCCGGTGTCTCCTTATTTACATACTGGGTTGCACGCTCAGTTTGGAAATTTTTATGCAAGCATTCCTACAGGTGCAGGAATTCGTTTTCTCTCTCGTAATGCGCCCACCATGTTAACGGCAGAAGTAAACTATGGTTGGGGAATTTCTAATCAGCTTCGCAATAATGTGATTTTCGCTTTGGGGCTTTACATGCGTCTCAATAACAATAATAAAAAAGCAGGCACCCCTGCGACAAATTCTGTTCCGGGCTCACCTGCTGCTGACGCTTCTTGTTTGGATAGTGATTTTGATGGAGTACCTGATGGAGCAGATAAATGCCCACGATTAGCAGGATCTCCACTGAATGCAGGATGTCCAGTTTGTGATACAGATGGTGATGGAGTAACCGATGAAAAAGACAAATGTCCAACCATTCCTGGTCCTATTCAACACATGGGTTGTCCTGCGCCAGATACAGTGTATATTATTAAAGAAGCACCCGCTGGGCAGACATTTGTTCCTGCTATTATCACACCTGAAATTCGCTTTTCACCAGTAGACAATAAGATTGATACATTCAATGTCTCTTTACTAGATTATGCAGCGCAAACCATTCGTAGCAATCCTGCTTCACGTTATGTTGTTTCCGGATACAGTGGTCCTACTAAAATGGAGAAGCAACGAAGTGCCGACCAGGTGGCAACTGTGGTGAACTACTTAGTTGAAAAAGAAGGAATCAATCCTGAGCGATTAACGGTGCGTTCCGGATTACAAGGCGGTACTGCTAATTCAGTTAAAATTCGCGTAGCTGCGGAAGGAGAACTGCAAGAAGTCAACGCGACACCCTCTACTAAAAAAGTTACTTACTAAACTATTGATCAATCCCTCTCTGGTTGTTGTCCCCATTTTTCGGGAGAACGCCAGAGAGCGGATAACAATAATTCTCGCATAAAGAAAAATTCCTTGGGGAGTTTGTCGTATACTTTTTCAAATAACTCCTCGTGTCCTAGTAATTCTTTTTTTCCTTCTTCTCGATCGATGATCATGACTTTATCAAAGTCTTCCTTACTAAAGTTTTCCATGCCACGCCAGTCCATATCACTATAACGAGGTCTCCATCCAACTGGACTTTCTACGGCGCTAGCTTGTCCGCGAATTCTTCCTACAATCCACTTTAATACGCGCATATTTTCACCATACCCTGGCCATAAGAATTGACCGTTCTCATCTTTTCTAAACCAGTTCACACTAAAAATGCGTGGTGCATTCGGAAGATCACGTCCAAATTGTAACCAATGGTTTACATAATCACCAATGTGGTATCCCATAAAGGGCAACATGGCAAATGGATCGCGACGAACTTTTCCAATTTCTCCAAAAGCCGCTGCAGTCATTTCACTTCCCATGGTAGTGGCTAGATATACACCAAAACTCCAGTTGAAACTTTGGTACACTAATGGAACACCCGTACTTCTTCTTCCGCCAAAGATGAAACCAGAAACAGGAACACCATCTGGGTTATCCCAGTCTTTATCGATAGCTGGATTTTGATGGGCTGGTGCGCAAAAACGTGAGTTAGGGTGTGCGGCTGGTTTTCCACTAGCCGGATCATACGGCTTTCCTGTCCAATCCGTCATTCCTGCTGGAACTTCTTTAGTCAATCCTTCCCACCAAACATCTTTATCAGCCGTAATAGCCACATTGGTAAAAATGGTATTGGCTTGGATCGTTTCCATGGCATTGGGGTTGGTGTGATGATTGGTACCCGGTGCTACCCCAAAATATCCAGCTTCCGGATTGATCGCATGTAGTCCCCCCTTTTTTCCTTTATGAATCCAAGCAATATCGTCGCCGACTGTTGTCACTTTCCAATCACCGAAGGCAGCAGGAGGAATGAGCATGGCAAAATTTGTTTTACCACAAGCACTAGGAAATGCCGCTGCTACATAATTTTTTTGTTTATCGGGAGACTCTACTCCGAGTATCAACATATGTTCTGCGAGCCAACCTTCTTCTCTTCCCATAACAGACGCGATGCGTAAGGCAAAACATTTTTTACCCATCAACGCGTTGCCACCATACCCACTTCCATAGGAAATGATTAATCGCTCCTCTGGAAAGTGTGAAATATATTTTACATCCGGGTTGCAAGGCCAGGTGCTATCTTTTTTATTCCCATCTAGTGGAGCACCTACGGAGTGTAAACATTTTACATATCCTTTCTTTTGCAAATAAGGCAACACCTCACTTCCCATCCGTGTCATGATACGCATATTCACGACGGCATATTCCGAATCTGTTAATTGAACACCATAGCGAGAATAGGGTGAACCGATGGGCCCCATGCAAAAAGGAATCACATACAATGTTCTTCCCTTCATGCTTCCCCTCAATAAATCATTCAGCTTTGTTTTCATTTCAACGGGTTCCATCCAGTTATTGGTGGGACCCGCATCTTCTTTGCGCAAACTGCAAATGAAGGTTCTATCTTCTACACGTGCCACGTCACTGGGGTCGCTGAAACAAGCAAAACTGTTAGGTCTTTTTTCAGGATTCAGTCGAATGAATGTTCCTTTTTTGACTAATAGCTCACAGAGGTTATCATATTCTTCCTGACTTCCATCACACCAATATATCGAGGAGGCCTCGCAGTGTTTAGCAATTTGATTGACCCAGGTTTCTAATTCGGCGCGGGCTTTGGCTGTTTCTGTGGAATAGAAATTAGGGGATAATGTCATAAAAGAGGGCTTTAGCAATGAACCCCGAAGTGGTCGGGAGGGGCAAAATTGGCAAGAAAAAATGAAACTAACGAGCGTTTGGACGACTAAATGTTAGTTTGCTGATAATCAAGCTACTAAGCATGGCTAAAGACCCAAGAAAAAAAGCAATTCCTGGAAAATGTATGGTCGAATCGGGTCGGGTGAAATAGGCGAATAGGTTATTCATTATTAGAGGCCCTAAAATGGCGGTGAGGCTCATTAGACTAGTAAGGGCACCCTGCAATTCCCCCTGCATATTGGCCGGAAGAAGACTTGCCAACTTGGATTGAAGAGAAGGTCCTGCTAAACCGCCTAAACAGTAAGGAATAAGAAATACAAACATCATCCACCCCATAGAAGCAAATGCAAACGAAAAAAGTCCAACAGTATAAAACGATAGTCCGATATAAATACTTTTTTCATTTCCAATTTTTGGATTGATTACGCGCACTAACACTGATTGTACAACGGCTACTAACAAACCAACAACTGCAAGAGAAATGCCTACTAGTTTTTCATTCCAGCCGAAACGATACATCGTAAAATAACTCCAGGTACTTTGTACGGCTTGTGCACCCAGGTAAATTAGGAAGTATACAATGGCTAATCGCGCGACGGTTGGGTGAGATAAGAAAATTTTTAATGCACCAAAGGGATTCGCTCTTTTCCAATTGAACTTTCTTCTGTTCTCCAGTGATAGCGATTCTGGTAAAATAAAATAACCATACAGCCCATTCAATAAGCAGAGGGCAGCGGCTGCATAAAAAGGAGCACGCACTCCCAAACTTGCTACCAATCCCCCTACGGCTGGACCAATAATAAAACCCAATCCAAAGGCAGCGCCCACCATTCCATAATTTTTGGCACGTGTTTCTTCTGTACTAACATCAGCAATATAAGCGCCAGCGGTACTAACGCTCGATCCTGCTACTCCCGCAACGATACGTCCAATAATGAGCCAAAAAAAACTGGGCGCCCAGGCGAGTAACAAATAGTTGATTGAAAAACCAAAAAGGGATAGCAATAAAATAGGTCTTCTTCCAAACTGGTCACTCAGATTTCCCAACACGGGCGCAAATAAAAACTGAGAAAAGGCATACCCAAATAAAAGTATGGCACCATACGAACTTGCTTCATTGATGGGAACACCTTTTAGGCTGCTGACCAATGTGGGGAGAACGGGAATGATCAACCCCCATCCCATCACGTCCAGGAAAAGAGTAATAAATATAAAACCAACGGCAGCTTGTCTTTTTGGACGCATATACAAATTTAACAGGTTCCTATTAGCCTTTGCGTTTTATCTTTGCTCAAACAAACCCATTGTATGAAACTCCGTTCTTTTGTCCTGATCGCTTTTGCTCCCTTATTTTTTTATTCTTGTGTGAGCAGCAAAAAATTCAAAACAGCCCAGTCCGATATTGCCAAATTGCAGGATCGTTATAAAACACTGGAGTCTGAAAATAATGTTTGTGGCGAGGAAAAAGGCATCTTGGCTCGTCAAAAAGAAACACTGGAACGTGAAAAAGCATTGTTGAATGCGCGGATCAAAGAATTGCAAGAGCAAAATGATTACTGGAAAACCAATAATAATCAAACGCTTCGTCAGTTAGAAAATCTTTCCGTGATTTCTACTCAACAAGCAGAGAGTATCAAAAAGTCAATGGAAAATTTGGGTATCAAGGATTTGTATATTCAAAATATCCAACAGCAAATGGCCTACAAGGATTCACTCAACATGTCTCTGGTGATGAATTTGAAAGGAGCTATTGGCAACTTAGCAGACGAGGATATCAATATCAAAGTAGACAAAGGAGTGGTGTATGTAGATATTTCTGATAAACTTTTGTTTAAGACAGGAAGTTATCAAATCACGGATCGTGCTAGTGAAGTGTTGGGCAAAGTAGCCATGGTATTAAAGAATCAACCCGATTTAGAATTTATGGTGGAAGGACATACAGATGGTGTTCCCTATAGTGGTAGCGGTGTGATTAGTGATAACTGGGATTTAAGTGTGTTGCGTGCAACTACTGTGGTTCGCTTATTACAATCAAAATATGGATTAGATCCTGCTAAGATGGTAGCTGCAGGTAGAGCAGAATACAAGCCGGTTGCTGATAATGCAAATAAAGAGGGTCGTGCGGCCAATCGTCGTACCCGCATCGTTGTGTTACCACAGTTGGATCAATTCTTCAAGTTGTTAGAGCGCCCCAAGAATTAAGGGGCGTTTTTACATGCCGTATTTGTTGAGGAACTTGATGCGCATGATTTTGAGTTGCTCCCAGGTAAAATTGTGATCAGACAACTCTTCCAATGCGACAGGCAAGGAAGCTGTTTCGCATCCTTTGAAGTATTCCAGAATTTCTTCTTGGTCATTTTCATCTAGTAGTTCATCAATCGCATAATCTAAATTCAGTCGTGTGCCACTAGCCGTGATGGTTTCCATTTCTTCGAGCATTTCATCCATTCGCCATCCTTTGTTACGGGCAATGGTTTCCAAGGGAACTTTCTTGTCTGTGTTCTGAATGATATAGACCTTATTTCCACTTTTATTAACCACGCTCTTCATAACAAAATCATCCGGTCTTTCAATATTATTCTCTTCTACGTAGTTTGTAATCAACTCTACAAATGGTTTTCCATACTTCAGCGCTTTTCCTTTACTCACACCCTGACATTTTTCTAGCCCCTCCATTGTGATTGGATAGGTAGTAGCCATGTCTTGTAAAGAAGTTTCAAGAAAAATAACAAAAGGCGGTCGCGATCTTTTTTTTGCTTCTTGTTGTCTAAGTTCGAGAAGCTGCTTGAATAATACCTCGTCTACTGTTGTTTCATTACTTTCTTCCGCTACTTCCCAATCATCTTCTCCATCGGCATTATCATAAAGCTTGTTCAACACAATAGAGAAAGGTTTTGGTTTTTTCAAAAACGCTTCTCCCTTCTTAGTGAACTTCAATACGCCGTACTCTTCAATATCTTTTTGCAGTAGTCCTTCTAAAATCATTTGTCGAATGAGTGACTGCCAGAAAAAAGCATCTTTATCATTTCCACTGGCAAAGGCGTCAATACCCTCGTGACGGAACATCGTTATTTGCGGCGTCAATTTTCCAGTTATAATTTGTACCACATACTCTGTGGCGAAGCGCTCATCTAATTGATGAATAGCTTTCAATACTAGTTGCGCTTCTGTGCGTGCTTCGATGGCTTCCTTTGGATGTTTACAATTGTCGCACTGGCCACAATTTTTTGTTTCATACGCTTCTCCAAAATAACTCATCAATACTTTTCTTCGACACACGCCTGTTTCAGCAAAGGCAACTGTTTCATTGATCAGCTGAGCCCCCACCTCTCTTTCACTAAGTGGTTTGTCGCGCATCAAGTGTTCTAGTTTAGAAACATCTTTATGGGAGTAGTATAAAATGCAACGACCTTCTAATCCATCTCGACCCGCTCTACCCGTTTCTTGATAATAGTTTTCAATGCTTTTGGGGATGTTGTAGTGTATAACAAATCGAATATCTGGTTTATCAATACCCATTCCAAAAGCGATAGTGGCACAAATCACTTGCACATCCTCTCCTAAAAACTGATCTTGTCTTTCGGCTCGCAGTTTTGAATCAAGACCTGCATGATACGCAACGGCTTTAATCCCGTTCGCATTTAGTACATCGGCTAATTCTTCGGTTGTTTTTCGATTGAGGGTATAAATAATTCCACTCTTTCCTTTCATGCTTTTGATAAAGCGTACAATATTTTCATCGGTTTGCGCTTTTTTAATTTTTGGCAAAACCTCATAATACAAATTGGCTCTGTTGAAAGAAGAAATGAAAATGTTCGGATTACGGAGATCCAAATTCTTAACTATATCACTTTGTACTTTCGGCGTTGCGGTTGCTGTCAACGCCATCACCGGTACATCTGGATTAATCTGCGTCATCATTTCACGCAGCCTTCTGTACTCTGGTCTAAAATCATGTCCCCATTCGGAAATACAATGCGCTTCATCTACGGCAAAAAATGAAATGGGTAGTGATGCAAACAATTCGAGATTCTCCTGTTTAGATAGAGTTTCAGGAGCAACGTAGAGCATTTTTGTTCTACCGCTTAGTAAGTCGTCTTGTACTGTTTTGATTTCTTTTTTGGAAAGAGTAGAGTTGAGAAAATGTGCCACATGATCCTGACTGCTAAATCCTCGTACCAGGTCTACCTGGTTTTTCATCAACGCAATCAGCGGGGATACAAAAATGGCCACCCCTTCACTCATCAAGGCGGGTAATTGATAGCAAAGACTTTTCCCACCCCCAGTTGGCATGATGACAAAAGTGTCTCGCCCGGATAGTAAACTTTCAATGGCTTTTTCCTGCGTTCCCTTGAATTTGGCAAAGCCAAAGTAATGCTGGAGGGCCTGGTGCAGGTCTACTTTTTTGGCAGACTTGGTGGCAGAAGTATTTTTAGGGGCTTTTTTAAGGGCGGGCAATTTTCATAAAGTTTTGATTATCAGCTAATTTCTGATAATTATTCAGGTTGATTCGGCTTGGCTAACATTCGCCGGGTTGTAGACGAATATAATCAATATAACACTCTTGTGTAAGAGTTGTTTAGTTAAAATTCCACATTAATAAACAGCGTCTTTTCTTTTTTAAATGGACTAATTTTGACTCCATTTCAGTTAAGAAAAGCGAGCTAGTGAAGCAGACCGACCTCCGGCCCATGAAGGAACAAATCAAAAAAATCGCCCTCAGAACAATTGAATTGGAAGCCCGTTCGGTTGAAGGATTACAAACCTCCATTACTGATGAATTTGTAAAAGCAGTAGAAGCATTAGCTGCTACGAAAGGGCGCGTGGTCATTAGCGGAATTGGGAAGAGCGCCGTGATTGCACAAAAAATAGTGGCCACCTTTAATTCAACAGGTACGCCTTCTATTTTTATGCACGCAGCCGATGCTATTCATGGCGATTTAGGAATGATTCAACAGGACGACGTGGTAATGATTTTGAGTAAGAGTGGGGAAAGCCCTGAAATCAAAGCCTTGGTACAATTGATCAAAAATTTTGGCAATACGATTATTGCGATTGTTGGCAATACTCAATCTTTTTTAGCTAGCCAGTCTTCCTTGATTTTAGATACCACTGTAGAACAAGAAGCTTGTCCCAATAATTTAGCACCCACTAGTAGCACTACGGCGCAATTAGTAATGGGTGATGCGCTCGCCATTTGTTTGATGGAATTAAAAGGGTTTAAGTCCACCGACTTTGCCAAGTTTCATCCGGGTGGAGCACTGGGTAAAAAATTATACTTACGTGTGCAGGATTTAGCTGTTCAAAATGAAAAGCCGGTAGTTAAAACCAATCAATCTTTGCGCGAAGTGATTGTGACAATGACCGCAAGTCGTTTAGGGGTTACGGCGGTGGTAGATGAAATGAATAAGTTGGTGGGAATTATTACAGATGGAGATTTACGTCGTTTACTAGAAAAGAATAGTGCAATTGATGGAATGACGGCGATTCAAATCATGACAAAAAATCCCATCACTATTGCTCCCGATGAATTAGCGGTATCTGCATTGGATCTTCTTCGAAAAAATAAGATCACACAAGTAGCTATTGCACAAAACCAACAGTATCTCGGCATCATACATATTCATGATTTGTTGCGCGAGGGACTCCTATGACCTTTCAACCTATGAAAAAAAATCAGTACGTGGCCATCATGGCCGGTGGCATTGGCAGTCGGTTTTGGCCCATGAGCAGAACACGGTATCCCAAACAATTTCTGGATATTTTAGGAATCGGTCGAACACTCATTCAACAGAGCTTTGATCGATATAGCAAAGTAGTTCCTCCTGAAAATGTTTTTGTAGTGACTTCTCAGGAATATGTTTCGATTGTGCAAGAACAACTGCCGGAACTTCCAACGGCCAATATATTAGCAGAACCTTCCAGAAAAAATACTGCAGCTTGTATTGCGTATATCGCTTTTCATTTGCAAGCGAAAGATCCTGATGCTGTCATGATTGCGGCACCCGCAGACCATTTAGTAACTGAAACCGAGCAATTCATTCAAACGGCACAAAAAGCACTTGAATTTGTGGAGTCCATCAATGCATTGGTGACCATTGGTATTAAGCCTACACATCCCAATACAGGATATGGATATATTCAGCATGATTTGACTCCTGCTGCTACGGATGTTTTTAAGGTGAAAACATTTACGGAAAAGCCTAATGAAGAAATTG
>CAYFLE010000028.1:0-6087 GCA_964343645.1 uncultured Chitinophaga sp.
ATTGTATGGAGGTATTCTGTGATTGGGCCCTAAAAGAGGTAAAGTGATCTCCGCTTGAATTTGGCTCCATAAATTTTAATTCGGTGGCGCTATTGTCTGTATTAGCAAGTTCAATGGAGCCTGAAAATCTACTAGGCGATTTTGATCGAGAGTAAAGTGCAAATCGATTTGTTCCAACATCTATACTTTCATCCAGATAAATGCCATAGGAATAATCTATTACCCCTGTATTTCGCCAAAAATGTGTTCCGTTGGTGGTAGATATTAATCCTTTTCCAATTGAAATACCAAATACTGCACCAATAGATGAGCTTGTGTTACTATTATACACACTTAATGTCAATCCAAACACTGTATCAATTCGACCACCCCGATTATTCCAAACTTCAATCGACTGACCATGTAACTTATTGATGGTGCCAGACGAACCATTTTCAACGCCATTCACTCCTCCATACGCATTTTGAATAATCCCTGTACTTCGATTAGTAACTACATTGTAGGAGGCCCAACCTCCTGTTAAGCTGCCAGTCCCTGCATGAACCGTCCAAGCCTGTAAGGCTCTCATTTGTCCAAGTGACTGTGTATTAGAAGCATCAGACATAGCAAAAAATGCACCGCCCATCAACCGATTATCAAATTTTCCTAAACCAATTGCTTGCCCTAATACGGCGATAGTTCTAGGAGTGCTTGATGTTGCTGTTGATACATTTTTTTGCACCCCTAATGCGGGATAATAGCTGTTGCCATCGGCCACCATACTACCAGGGCTCAATAAATCGCCAACCGCTAACGATCCATTGACATCAGCGTGTCCATTCACCTCAAATAAGGATTGTGGATTGGAGGTTGCTATTCCTACAAATCCAGTCTTTGTTAGCCGAGTTCGTTCTAGCCCATTAGAAATAAAAACCAAATCTTGATTAGATGTAGTCCCTAATCTTGCTCCACTATTCCCATCCCATGCATCCACCGTTGGATTTCCAGCTAATGTCCATCCGTCTTGAGCTGTTAGTGAACTATTCCAAGTCAATTGGTTGACCCCGTTTTGCTGTGACAAAATGGATAGTGATTGACCAGGAACACCCATTTGCGATGGCAGGGAAAGTGTATAGTCTGAAACCGGATTAGCTAGCGATGAAATCGTTATAAAACGATTATTATTGGGTGAAGTTAATTGAACTGACCTCTGTTTTGAGGGTCGAATTTGACCCGCCACCATTGGCAATATCGCAACGATGCAAATAGAAAGCATTACCGTATTTTTTTTGAAATCCATTACCCACTAAATGTTTTACTCCAGAATTGACCAATTAACTGACCCTATAAATGGAGAAGAGAAATAAATTATAAATCGGCCTGTTCCCGTATTTCTAGAAACGTAATACGAGGGAATAGGCATATCAGCGGCTGACCCTTCCAATGTTAATGAAATAGCGTCATTCGCGTCAATAGATATACCAGCCCCTTGTCCATTAGTTGGCGTGATTTCTACTGATTCAACAGCTGTATTATAGGAAGAAAATCCTTTTGCTTTTGTTAAATGATACCCATTGTACGTGAGCACGGATTCAATCGAAGTCTGTCGAATCAAGCCACTATTGTTAGCTAAAATAATCCGATCAAAACCGGAGGGCACTGTTGATCCAACTGAACCTCCAATTGTTGAAAAACTTACATCCCCTGTTACACTCAATGTACTTGCCAAAGAGGCGGGGCCAGCAAGATCTAACGCACTTCCCAGCGTGCTATTTCCTGAAACCTTAAAGGTACCCCCTACTTCTAAAGTTGTTGAAGCACTTAACGTGGATCCAATTCCAATTTTACCATCCGCGTTAATTCGCATACGCTCCGTGTTTCCAGTTAATAACTTGATGGGTTGAGCAGTAGTGTGTGTGGTGGCAATGACTAAAGGTTGTGCACTAGTGGTGCCGATATATTGTTGACCTGTGCTGGTTCCTGCAGCGGTAATGTTATTTCCCTCTAAAACCCATGCAGTGCTAGTAATAGCAGATGATAATGACTGCCAATCAGCGGTAGTGGCGGCTCCATTTACTGCTGAAATTTTCAATACACTATTAACAGTGGGTAATGTAGCGGGTAGTGTTAAAGTATAGGTTGCCGTCCCTTCTGCCGCTCTAAGCGCTAAATGCCCAGTTCCTGATTGAGCTGGATTTACCAGTCGAATTTCTTTTTGAATGGTGGGCCGTATTTGCGCCCACATATTCGTAGTTAAAAAAGTTACCGTAAGTGCCGTCAAAAATTTAATTGTTGTTTTCATAGTAATTATTATGGTTATTAATCAATAATCATCCAACTGAGAAAGCCTGAATATGGGGCAGTAAAAAATATGAGCAATCTATTTTTTACTACATCCCGTTGGATGTAATAGCTAGGTGTGGCTAAAGGGAAAAGTTCAGATTCCAACGATATGGATATCCCATCATCCAAATCAAATGGTTCATTTAAAGGGATAACTAGTGAATCTACTGATTGTAATGGGACACTACGGCCTTTAGATTTAATAGTAATTCCACTATTGGATTGCAACGCATAAATAGCGTATGGCACAAGTCCAAATGGTGCCGCGCCCATGTCTATCCAATGATCCGTATAATTCCATCCCTGAATAGAGGGGCTAGGCAGAATTGAAATTTTTAATTGTAATAATAAATTCATTTTAGCAAAGGGAATTTTAATCAACTCATTCTCTACTCCTCCTTTATACTTTCCCGAACCAATAATTATTTGAAAAAGCCCCCATTCGTCGGTTTGTACAGAAAATTCCTCTGAAAATACTACTTGAGAATCTCTAACATATAAAAGATTTGACTCCACATAAATGGAATGGTTCCTAACTGGGTTATTAAAACGATCTTTAGCGATAGCTTGAAATGGAATTCCAAGTGTATTCGATTGTGCGAATAATGTTGGGATTAATCCCTTAACAAAAAAATATGCAATGCATAAAAGGGTATTTAAAAATTGACGACTCATTCTGTCACTTTTATAATCCTTGTAAAACCAGTTACACCTTCCCCATTAATAATTAGAAAATAGGTGCCCGAAGAAGCAAATTGAAGATTTAGCTTTAATCCCTGTTGTAAGTCAAATAATATACATGTTCGATATAGAATAATACGACCTAACCCATCTATAATTTTAAGCGAACAATTTCGCTGAAGATTATTATACAATTGCGCTTTCAATACCAAATCGCCTGAAGTGGGATTGGGGTAAACAACTAACTGAAGTTTGATATTCTCTTTTGTCTCTACGCAGGGAAAAGTAAAACTGACTCCAGATTTTATTAAATTGAAAACAACTAGACCCGATTGAATTTTAATACAACTATTATTAAATCGCAAAGGGTATGAAATAACTGACCCAGTAATAGATATTGAATGTAACCCCCACCCATTAAAATTAAAGAATACCTTCTGTTGACACTTTGAGGAAACAGAGAAGATAAAAACGAAAATCAGCGGTAAATAAAACTTCATACTTGATACCTTACTGCATCAAATATGAAGGAGGGAAATAAAAACTACAATGTTATTTCATCAAAAAAATGAAGGAAAATACCTTAATTGATCTGCTTTTTATTTAATTGGCTGTTCTTATTTCCGTAAAAAAAATAGATCAGTAATCCAATACCCATCCAGGCAAAAAACCATTTCCAACTGGCTATGGGAATTTCAATTAAAAGGTAAGAGCAAGACAACACACCCATCACGGGAATAAAAGCATAGTTTTTTAAAATAGTAAAGTAAGTTACAAAAAGAGCAACCCCTACAAATAATAAAAATGGCATTTCATGGAAATCAGCTTCCAATAACTGTGTGATAGAAGTTATTATTCTTTCATGGCTTATAAATAAGAATAGCAAAACAAAAATTGAAATCAGGTAGCGCCCACTCCAGGTTGGCAATTTGAATTGTCCGGGCTTTTTTTCAAAAGGTGGAAGAAATAATACCCCTCCAGATACTAAAACAAATGCAAATAGCGTCCCTATACTTGTAAGATCTGTGACGATGCCAGCTTGAAGGAATAATGAACCTACCCCTACTATCAATCCGGTAAGAATCGTCGCAAAGCCAGGAATTTGAAATTTGTTCAATTGTTGAAACCTTTTAGGCAATAAACCATCCCGGCTCATACTCATCCAAATTCGAGGTTGTCCAATTTGGAAAACTAATAGAACAGAAGTGGTAGCCACTACGGCGCTCACCGAAATTATTTTTTCAATCCATGGTGCTCTTTTCTCAAAAACAAAAGCGAGTGGATCTGCCACCCCTCCAAAAAGAGAGTAGTTTTCAATACCCGTTAAGACAAGCGCAATTAAAATATATAAAACAGTACAAATCAATAAAGAATAAATCATTCCACGTGGAAGATCGCGTTGTGGATTTTTGCTTTCCTCAGCCATCGTTGAAATTGCATCAAAGCCGATATACGCATAAAAGACGGCAGATACTCCCTTAAGAACTCCTGTAAAGCCATTGGGCATAAAGGGATGCCAATTGTTAGTGTCCACATAAAAAGCCCCTGCCGCAATTACAAAAAGTATAACAGCAATTTTAAACAATACCATCAGGTTCGTGCCCTTTTTACTCTCTTTAATCCCACTGTAAGCGAGATAGGTTACTAAAGCAACGATAATAAAAGCAGGTAGATTGAAAAAAACAGGAATAGAAGCAATTTTTGGAGCAGTTAAATAAGAATTGATTGCAAATTGATACGTTTCCAATTGTGATGGTGAAAGCACAGCTGGATTATGTAAAGCATTAATTGCTTGCTCATAAGCAGAGGATGCCGTTACGGGATCAACCAGCATCCAAGCTGGTAATTCAATATGAAAAATATGAACCAATAAATTGTTAAAATAACCACTCCAAGAAATAGCCACTACAATATTCCCAATGGCATATTCTAGTATTAATGCCCAGCCAATGATCCAAGCAATTATTTCCCCAAAAACAACATAGGAATACGTATAGGCACTTCCTGCAATGGGAACTCTACTAGCAAATTCGGCATAACATAAAGCAGAAAATCCACAGGTAACAGCCGTAATGATGAAAAGTAAGGAAACACCAGGACCTCCATGAAAGGCAGCAGAACCAATGGTTGAAAAAATCCCAGCACCTACAACTGCTGCAATGCCCATAAAAGTGAGGTCTCTAACACCTAAAACACGTTGTAACGCACTTTGATGCACATTGGCATCATTTTGTAATTGAGAAATATCTTTTTTTCTAAATATAGAAT
This sequence comes from uncultured Chitinophaga sp., assembly GCA_964343645.1. GTDB lineage: Bacteria > Bacteroidota > Bacteroidia > Chitinophagales > Chitinophagaceae > JJ008. The sequence goes on from CAYFLE010000028.1 coordinate 5,272, forward strand.
CCATATGAGTAATATTTAATTAGGTAGCTAGACATCTCGTTGAATTAAGTATTCAGCTAATTCGATGAGAGGCTTTTTACGGTGGCTGAGTACAGCTATCTGCTCTAAATCTGCAATGGCTTCTTCAAAAAATCTATTTTTCAAAGACAAAGCCCATTGATCAACTCCACAACGTTTATAAATATCTAAGATCTCTTCTACTTTATTTTCTCCTTGTTTTCCTAACCAGGATTGTAAAAGGGCTTGATCCTGACTTTTTGCAGTTTCTAGCGCGTGAATTAATAAAAAGGTTTTTTTGTCAGAAAGGATATCGCCTCCGATTTGTTTTCCAAACTTTTGCGGATCACCAAACGCATCAAGATAATCGTCTTGTATTTGAAACGCTAATCCCAATTTTCTCCCGAATTGGTATAAAAGTTGCTGGTTACGTTCACCTGCCCCTCCTATTATGGCTCCCATAACAAGTGAAGCCGCTAAAAGAACAGATGTTTTTTTCTCGATCATTTGTAAATAATCATCCAGACATACATTGTGATGTTGCTCAAAGTCCATATCTAATTGTTGCCCCTCGCAAACTTCCGTAGCAGTCTTATTAAAAATGTTAATTAGCGGTAGCAAATAGGCAGATGGAACTTTAGCAAGGCATTCATATGCCTTAATTAACATTACGTCGCCAGCTAATAACGCGGTATTTTGTCCAAATTTTTCATGAACTGTTTGTAATCCTCTACGAAGGGGTGCTTTATCCATTATATCATCATGGATCAATGTAAAATTGTGGAAAAGCTCTATGGCAGTTGCGGCCTCCCAAGCGGA
>CAYFLE010000028.1:6097-7242 GCA_964343645.1 uncultured Chitinophaga sp.
CTTTATACGAACCCAATCAATATTTTCTACGATTAGGGGGGAAGCGGATGGATGTATATCCGTAAATAATTCATTTCCCATTAGACACAACACCGGCCTAATCCGCTTCCCCCCTAATCGTAGAAAATATTGATTCGGTTCGTATAAAGTGTGCGGTTGAGCAGGAAAATGATTTCGCTCAAAAAAAGTAGAAAAAGCACCTGTTAAAGCAGAAAAGGATTGCATGGAGGGAAGTTATAATGAATTTATGAGACTATCATGCTTACTATAAAAGTTATTGTTTTTGATTGGGTTTAATCATCCAATCAAAATCTAGCTGTCTCTTTGTGAGGTTTGCCGCAATCACCTTAATCCATACCTTATCTCCCATTCGGAATTTTCTTCCACTTCTCATCCCTACTAAGCAATAATCAGTTTCGATTAACCTAAAATCATCATAGTCGCTCAAACTTTGCGTAGAAACTAATCCCTCACATTTATGTTCAATAGTTTCGACCCAAAATCCAAAATGGGCCACCCCGCTGATAATCCCTTCAAATTCTTCACCCAGAAAATTTTTCATGTACTGTACCTGCTTGTATTTGATTCCTGAACGCTCAGCCTCCATAGCTGCCCGCTCATTATCGCTACAATGTTTGCATTTATCTTCCATTTTTTTGTCAACGAACGGCTTATTATCTAAAATGGCTAAAAGTGTTCGGTGAACTAAAATATCTGGATAGCGACGTATTGGTGAAGTAAAATGGCAATAGTGCTCAAAACCTAACCCATAATGTCCCACATTATTGGCTGTGTATCGAGCTTTTGCCATTGTACGAATCCCTAATTGCTCCAAAACATGCTGCTCCGGTTTTCCTTGCACATCTTTTAAAAGTTGATTAAATGAAGCGGCAATTGTTGCAGGTGAAGTTCGGTCGAAGGAATGACCAAATTTTCTGGCAAAATCCATAAATGGAATCAATCGATCATCATCTGGATCATCATGTATTCGGTAGGGAAATGGAATCGCTTTATCATTAACGTGAGTGGAAGCAACAAATTCAGCAACTAATCTGTTTGCTAACAACATAAATTCTTCAATCAATTGGTGTGCCTCTTTACTTTCTTTAATCATTACTCCAATAGGGTCACCTTTTTCATTCAAT
>CAYFLE010000028.1:7252-13382 GCA_964343645.1 uncultured Chitinophaga sp.
ATTCAATTTAAACCGCACCTCTTGTGAGGTGAAATTGATTGCACCATTCTCAATTCTTTTTTTACGAAGCAGTTGTGCGAGTTGGTTTAATTGTAGTAATGCTGCACCATGCAATCCCTCTTTTTCCTCTAAAATGGCCTGCACTTCTTCATAAGTAAAACGATGGTCAGAATGAATAATAGTTTTTCCCATCCAACTTGATTTCACCACTCCCCTTTCAGTCATTTCTACTACCACCGAAAAAGTACATTTGTCTTCGTGGGGTCGAAGTGAGCAAAGTACATTTGAGATATTTTCAGGTAGCATTGGATTAACCCGGTCGGGTAAATAGACAGAGGTAGCGCGCTGGAATGCTTCCCTATCTAGTTGAGTATCTTCCTCCACAAAATGGGATACGTCAGCAATATGAATGCCGATTTCATAATTACCGTTGGCTAATTTCAAAAATGATAAAGCGTCATCAAAATCCTTGGCATCCAAGGGATCGATGGTAAACGTAAGGACATTACGAAAATCCCTTCTACGCTTAATCTCACTGTCTGTAATAGTAGGAACCATGCGCAAGGACTCTTCAATTGCTTCCTCTGAAAAATAAAGTGGAAATCCTGATTCAATCAGAATTTCACGCATAGCAGCTTCATGACGATCTTCTTCTCGTAAAATAGAGATAACAGTAGCTTGCGGTCGTTTATTCTCATTGCTTGACCAATCTGTTACCTTGGCAAGAACTCGATCGCCTTGCTGAGCCCCCTGTAAACAATGGAAAGGAATAAAAAAATCAGGTGTTGGTTTATCTGTTTCAACAATAAGAAAAGCAAAACCTTTACCCATTTCAATCTTTCCAATGAATTCTGTTCGTTTTCTTTTTAAAATTGCTTTTACAACGCCTTTCATGCGTTTTCCTGAAACAGATCTTTCTTTTATTGCCACTGATACTAAATCACCATGTAGGGCTCCCTGTAGATCTGCTGGACGAATGAGTATATCTAATGATACTCCTTCACAAATTACATACCCCATCCCCGAACGAGATATGTCTAACACACCATTTAAAAATGGCGTAAACTGACTTTTACCTTTGCGTTTTTGTTCTTGTCTCTTGGCATTCTTTCTACCCATTTTCGTTTTCTTTAAATGAACGTATAAAACGCATTATTTGATTGTCAAATTCCAACTTCTCATTGAACAAAAATTGATGCTTTACAGGTATGACATAAAGAGGGAGCTCCGTCAAGCGTTCGGCAAATTTTTCTAAACGAACTGCATCTTTTTCTGTTGTTAAAACTATCCTATTGTCTTGATTCAATTTTCGTAATTCTAATTCGATTTCTTCTAAATCTTCAATTGAGAAAATATGGTGATCTCTATATTGAAGCTGTCGATAGTAGCTAGCGTGTTCCTCGATATATTGTTTTAGAGGTTTTGGGTTGGCAATTCCTGTTACGAGTAAAACTTCATTATTAGCGCTAACTGGCATCAAATGCTTTGTCATAATATGGTAAGGAGTGCCATATTCAAGCGTTGTAAAATAGACACGTTGATTAGGAAGCGGATTAATTTCCTTAATTATTCGACTTTTTTCAAGTTGATCGAGTGTGGGACTGCATTTAGTAACTACAATTAGGGTAGCGTCTTTATATCGCCTTTTTAAATCACGTAAGTCTCCTGTTGGCAAATAAAAATCCCTTGTAAATAGATTGGAATATTCTGTTAAAAGAATAGAAAAACCAGCATGAACTGATCGATGCTGGTAGGCGTCATCCAATAATATTACATCCGTAGAAGGAAAATCATGTAACAATTCAGGTATAGCGAGCAACCTATTCTCTCCTACCGTAACAGCAATTTGTGGAAACTTTCTAAATAATGAAAGCGGCTCATCTCCAATTTCAAGAGCGGTTGTATCGGGTTTTGCATAGGTATATCCACGTGTTCTACGTCGATATCCTCGACTCAATGTGGCAATTTTATAGTGAGGCAATAATAACTCAACCAATAATTCAATAAAAGGAGATTTACCTGTTCCGCCTACTGCTAAGTTCCCCACTGTTATTAACGGCATCCCAAACTCAGCAACCCGTAACCACTTTTTGTCAAAAAGGTAATTGCGAAAAAGTATAACCCCCCAGTACAACAAAGAAACGGGCAGTAAAAGCAATCGAAATGAACGAAGAAAAAAGTCGTAAAACATGTCTAGTGCTAATTTACAAAGAAGCTAAAGACAGTGGTACCATAATTTCTCTCCTTTTCAAAACCTTTGAAATTGGTATAGGTATTTCGCGGAGTGTGTTCTAACACAAAAAGCCCTCCCGCTGAAAGGATTTGCTGTTTGAATATAAGGAGGGGAAGTTGATCAATAGTAGTTAAGGCATAAGGAGGTCCGGCGAAAATAAAGTCAAACTGATCCTCACATCGATCCAAAAACTGAAATACATCTTGTTTGTGTACCCGGATTGACTCTATTCCTAATTGGGATGCAGTTTGTTGAATATATTGAAATTGCTTGTGATCCTTTTCAATAGTGATAATTTCATCAGCTCCTCTTGAGGCCAATTCGTAGCTAATACTTCCAGTCCCCCCAAAAAGATCTAAGCATTTTAATCCATCAAAATCAATTCTGTTTTGTAAAATATTGAACAATCCCTCTTTTGCCACATCAGTTGTTGGGCGAGTGTGCGGCATGTGCGCAGGGGGTGTAAATCGCCTTCCGCCAAACTTGCCACTTATGATACGCATCGCAAGTTATTTGTCAATAAAGTGAAATAATGCGGCGGAAAGTCGACTGGTGCACAATCTTTATTTGCAACTCGAAAATGAATGTGCATAAAATACGAGTTCAATTCTGCATACAATTTAGAGTGGGTATCTATCAAACCACTTAACTGTAATTGTATATCAGTCGTTTTTAAAGAATATTCACGACAAATTTTTAGTAAGTAATAGAGCGCATCAAATTCATTTGAATAATTAATGGACCCACAAAACAAAAGTTGCTGCCCTCTGAAGAGTGCAATATTTATTTGTTGGACAGTCACATCAACACACAAAGTGCCCTCTGCAGATTGCGTTGGTAGTTCTACTAAAAAAGGTTTTAGTACGTGTTTATACCCGCAAGAAGGAAATATCGATTTTACAGTTTGTAAAACCATCGACGGGATTGAATACCCCAAGTAAAACTGCCAATCTGCGTAGGATTCCGTTAAAAAAATGGTATTGCGTTGAGTAGGAGTAGTTGATTGATGCTGTTGTTGCAGTACCTCTTTTTCGTACTGAGGGATGGGAATTAAGGTTTGATTAGCCGAATCGAAAAACACTTGAACGGTTGAGAAAGGACCTAGTTTTGAACAACTATTTAAAAATAAGGCGAGGTTTTGTTCCCCCCACTCCTCCACTTCAAAAAATGACAATGCTACAGGTATTCTTTTTTCTGTGTCCATGACTATATAAGAAAAAAGCCTTTTACCAAGTCCAATTGACAACTCAGCATTTTGCGAAATCCCCTCAGGGTGTTGATAAGAAAAGAGTTGTTTCAAGACTATTTTTTCTGGATTATCATGGACAAAGTTAATATAATTGTAGGTTTGTAGCATTATTACTAATGAGTACACCTTCCTCCTTACAAATAGATGTAAATAATCGTTCCATTTTTAAAATGGCTTTACCAATTAGTTTGGCCATTTTAATTCCTCAGTTAAATTTTGTAATCAATAATATTTACTTAGGGCATTTTGATCAGGATCCTGCTGCTTTAGCGGTAGCCGGAATTACAGGTGTTTATTACTTAATTTTTGCCGCTATTGGTTATGGACTGAATAATGGGTTGCAAACCCTTATTGCAAGAAGAGCAGGAGAAAACAAGCCAGATGAGGTTGGCGCCTTATTTAGTCAGGGGGTTTTTATTGGGCTGGCTCTCTCTTTTCTGGGAATTTTACTTACTTACACGATCACTCCAGTCCTTTTCCAGAAAATTATTCAAGACCCTATTACATTAAATAAGGCTATCCACTTTTTACAAATTCGCATATGGGGTCTTCCCTTTTTATATGTTTACCAACTTAGAAATGCACTTTTGGTGGGAATCAATCAAAGTCGTTATTTAATTGCTGGCACATTGGCAGAAGCAAGTTCCAATATATTGCTTGATTACCTGTTGATTTTTGGTTTTGGAAAAATTCCTGCGCTTGGGTTTGAGGGAGCTGCCATCGCTTCTATCATTTCTGAATTTATTGGATTGTTCGTTATTTATTTAGTAATCAGCAGAATCGGAATTAGTCGACAATTTGGCTTATTTACTGGATTTAAATGGAATTGGGAAAAACAACGGTCTATTCTGACTGTAGCATCTCCATTGATGTTTCAGCATGCAATCAGTATCATAAGCTGGCAATATTTCTTTTTATTGATTGAACACCACGGTACAATGGCATTAAAAATTTCTAATGTCATGAGAAATATTTTTGGAATTTTCGGTTGCTTTTGTTGGGCCTTTGCCTCCACCGCAAACTCAATGGTGAGCAACATCATTGGACAAGGACGACAAGACGAGGTTTTTAAATTACTTAAGAAAATTATTTTTATTAGTGGCTCAATAGCCGCATCCATTGTTTTACTTCTCAACCTTTTCCCAGCCACCTTTTTAACTATATTTGGACAAGGGGAGGCATTTGTTCAAGCGGGAGTGCCAGTATTAAGAGTAGTTTCTTTCGCACTAATTTTATCTTCACTTGCTACCATTTTTATAAGTACAGTAACCGCCTCAGGAAATACGCGAATCACATTTTTAATCGAGCTAGGATCTATTTTTTTCTATTGCACCTATATCTATTTTGTCTTAGAATATTTTCAATTTTCAATAACTATAGGCTGGATGAGCGAATGGCTCTATTGGATATGCCTGTTGATTCCTTCTTATTTATATTTGAAGAGTAACAAATGGGCCAATAAGAAAATATAAAAACCTAGTAGTAGGTGGTATCAAACTATAAATACCCTAAGCCGTTTTTAGTGAATTCCTTTTGCGCTTAAATATCTTTCGGCGTCTAAAGCAGCCATACAGCCACTTCCAGCAGCGGTTACAGCTTGCCGATAGGTTTTATCTTGAACATCTCCCGCAGCAAAAACACCTTCAATATTTGTTTTACTAGTACCTGGAATTGTCAAAATATAGCCTGTATCATCCATTGTAATCCAATTATTGAAAATGGACGAATTTGGACTATGCCCGATAGCGACAAAAAAGGCACTTATTGAAACTTCTTCTTTTTGGCCTGTTTTAGTATTGAGTAATCTTACTGCTTCTACTTTTTGCTGACCAATAATTTCCTCAGTTTCACTATTCCAATGTATTTGGATATTAGGCGTTGATTTGACGCGTTCTTGCATCACTTTGCTGGCTCTCATCTCATCTCTACGAATGATCATATGGACAGTAGAACAGATTTTAGAGAGGTAGAGAGCCTCTTCTGCAGCTGTATCCCCCGCACCGACAATGGCCACTATTTTTCCTTTAAAGAAAAACCCATCACAAACCGCACAAGCACTGACCCCAAAACCATTCAAGCGTTGTTCGCTTTCTAAACCTAACCATTTAGCAGAGGCCCCAGTAGAAATGATTACGCTATGTGCTCCAATCCATTTTTCTTCATCAATTTGAACTTTATGAATAGGTCCAGTAAAATCAACTTTTGTAGCAATGCCATATCGGATATCTGCTCCCATTCTAGCAGCTTGTTTTTCAAAATTTACCATCATATCAGGGCCTTGAATTCCTTCCGGATAGCCAGGGTAATTCTCCACCTCTGTTGTGATAGTTAATTGCCCACCTGGCTGAATTCCTTGGTATAACACTGGTTTAAGTCCAGCGCGACTTGCATAAATGGCAGCAGTATAGCCTGCAGGACCTGAACCGATAATCAAACACTGTACGGTCTCAATAACTTCCATAAGTCAGTTGTAAATATTAAAAACGTCGAGTTAGAATTAACCAAGATACGCTTTCAGTGCACTGCTATATCGAGCCTTTTGTAATCGCTTAATGGCACGTTCCTTGATTTGACGAATTCTTTCCTTTGTGAGGTCATATTTTTGTCCGATCTGCTCTATCGTTACTCCGTTTTCGCCATCCAAGCCA
>CAYFLE010000029.1:0-1763 GCA_964343645.1 uncultured Chitinophaga sp.
AGGGCATCTACAAGAAACGGCAATTTTCCTTGCCCAATCAAATGCTTCGGAATCTCTTTCAATAAAAAATTGCCTTTTTGCTGATATGATTCTAGCAGTGCGTAATCACCGGTTCTATTCCTGCCAAATTGATGGTCGTGTCCAATGATGATTGTATGCGGTTGAAAACTAGCTAGCAAAAAATCTTCAATGTATTGGGTGGCTGATAAATTGGCAAATGCATCTGTAAATGGCACAATTACCAAGTGATCGATCCCTGCTTTTTCCAGCAGTTGTATTCGTTCGTCCATCGTTGTAATCAATCGTATACCCAAAATGGCCGAACTAACAATTTTTCGTGGATGCGGGTGGAAGGTGATTAAAACCGATTCGCCATTTACCTCCTTAGCGGAATTGATCACCGCTTCTAGTATTTGCTGGTGTCCATGATGTACGCCATCAAAAGTTCCAATCGTTAGCACAGCCCTTTGAAACGAAGGCAGATTGCTTATGTCATAGTGTACTTTCATGGGGATGGCAAAGATAACGTTCATGGCTTTGTTGGCCGAGCGGGAATGTGTAATTTTGTTCCTCATGTCACGATATGCTAAACGCGGGGTATCCGCCCAAAAAGAAGAAGTTCACGCAGCTACTAAAAGCTTGAATCCTGAGTTGTACCCCACTGCGTTTTGTAAAGTATATCCCGATTTTATTGGTAATGATGCTGACTGGGTAACTATCATGCATGCAGATGGGGCAGGCACCAAAAGTAGTTTGGCCTATCTCTATTGGAAAGAAACCGGTGATCTTTCAATTTGGAAGGGTGTTGCGCAGGTTGCAATTGTAATGAACTTAGATGATTTGCTTTGCGTAGGCGTTACTTCATCCATTGATCGAAACAAGTATAAAATTCCTGGCGAAGTACTCACTGCTATCATTGAAGGAACGCGTGAATTTTTTGAGGAGATGAATCAATGGGGGGTGGATATTCATTTTATGGGTGGTGAAACGGCCGATGTAGGGGATGTGGTACGAACGATAGCCGTGAATGGGACTATGACCGCTAGATGGCCTAAATCCCACCTTATTACGAATGAAAAAATTAAAGCAGGAGACGTTATTGTGGGACTTGCTGGTTTTGGAAAGTCTTCCTATGAAACAACATATAATAGCGGAATTGCCAGTAATGGATTGACGAGCGCGCGCCACGATCTCTTATCCTCTTATTATGCATCTACTTACCCAGAGTCTTTTGATCCAGTAATGGATCCATCTGTTTGTTATACGGGTCCTTATAATTTGAATGATAAGGTCTCGGACGCAGGTGTCGAGCGCAAAGTGGGGGATCTTCTTTTAAGTCCCACGCGAACATTTGCCCCTGTTATAAAAGCATTATTAGAACAAGATTTTGAAGCAGTGCATGGGTTGATTCATTGCAGTGGGGGTGGTCAGACAAAATGTCTAAAATATTTGCCGGGAAACTTTCGAATAGTAAAGGACAACTTATTTAATCCGCCAATTATTTTTGAGTTGATAAAAAAGGCTAGTCAGGCCGACTGGAGAGAGATGTCACAGGTTTTCAATTTGGGCACGCGATTAGAAATTTATACAGATCCTGCAAAGGCTGATTCCATAATAAAATTATCTCAATCGTTTGGTGTCGAAGCCCAAATTATTGGTAGGGTAGAGCCCCATACCCAAAAAGAGCTTCGTGTTCATATTGCTTCGGAAGAATTGGTATTTTGATAGCTAGTTTCATTTAATTAATTTGTGCAAAAGCATAG
>CAYFLE010000029.1:1773-5935 GCA_964343645.1 uncultured Chitinophaga sp.
CCCGATTGCAGATCCTTTGAACACAAAAGGCGTACCAGGCTTGTAATCTTGCTCCAAATAGTCCTTTAAACACTCAAAACATATGGCTGAATCAATCATTGAACTGCGGAATGTGAATATTTATCAAGGTAATTCCTTGGTTTTGCAACAGGTCAACTTAACAGTCAATAAGGGTGAGTTTGTCTATTTGGTTGGCAAAACGGGTACTGGGAAATCCAGTTTATTAAAGACATTATATGGCGAGTTAGCATTGCAAGAAGGCGAAGGAACAGTAGCTGACTTTAATCTAAAAGACTTGGACTGGAAAAAGGTGCCCTATCTAAGGAGGAATTTGGGAGTTGTTTTTCAGGATTTTCAATTATTGACCGATCGTAATGTGAATGAAAATTTGAAGTTTGTCTTAAAGGCAACTGGGTGGACAGATAACCGCTTAATGGATGAAAAAATTGCAGATGTGTTGGATAAAGTAGGCCTCAAATCGAAAGGTTTTAAAATGCCTTTTGAATTAAGTGGCGGCGAGCAACAACGAATTGATATTGCGCGTGCACTTTTAAATTCACCTAAGTTGATTTTGGCGGATGAGCCAACTGGCAATTTAGACCCCGAAACTTCAGATGAAATTATGCGGTTGTTGTTCCACATATGCCGTGACTATAATACAGCAGTAGTAATGGCTACCCACGATTACATAGTAGTTCAAAAGTTTCCTGCCCGGTTGATTCGTACCGGCCAAAATAAAGTAGAAGATGTGAGTTCTGTGTCTGTAGAAGGCGTCTAAGTATAGACAAGCTTATTACATATTCATATTCTCCATTCCTTCTCCCATCAATTTATTGCTTTTGCGTTTAAATAAATTAGGGTCAAATTTCCCAAAACGCCAGTTAAGATTTAAGCGTAACAATTGAGGGTCTCTTCTTCTAAACACATCTTGTATGAATAAGGCTGAGGAAGAATAGATTTGTTGTCTTCTAGTACGTAACACATCATTCATGTTCAGCGAAATACTGGTTTGTTTGTTTTTGCCCAGCTCAATATGAATAGCCGCATCAATATTCGCCGGATAATTGTAGCGTAATATTCTTAGGCAATTTGTACGTATTGTTTAATTTGATCTGATAGCTTACAAATGGGTCTATCGTATTCTGATAGGCATCGCTTAGTTTGATAGCAGAAGTAAATAAGTTGAAATTGCTAGTCAAATCCCATTGGTTGGACAGCTTGGTTTTGGCAACTAATTCAGCCCCGGTTACATAGCTATTGTTGGCATTGATATACGTATTGATCAGTACCTCTTTTCCAGTGATAGGGTTCGTTTCTTTATCTTGATACCGGGTAATTAGATTATCGGTATGCTTGAAATAGATAGAGCCTAGTAGGTTATTTTTATTGGCAAACGTTTTTTGGTATGACAACTCAAATGAATTGGTGAATTCAGGTAACAAACCTGGGTTTCCTCTGCTAAGGTTTAGCGAGTCTGAATAATCTGTGAAAGGGTATAGCTGAAAAAAGTTGGGTCGATTAATTTTACGAGTATAGTTTATTTGTAGCTCAGCATTTTTTTTCAATTTTTGGCTGATAAATAAACTAGGAAATAAACTGACTGGAAATTCAATGGAAAATTGTTGATTTCTGTCTGGTAAATAGCCTTTGTACGTGGAGCTCTCTCCTCGTAGTCCTACTTGATAGCCAAAGTCTTTTACTTGCTTAGAAACTGTTGCATAGGCTGCATACACCTGATCATCGGAATTGTAGTTGACGGATTGAGAGGGAATATAGAGATTGCCGGTAGGAGTGATCAGATAGAAATTATTTTTATTATCCACTGTTCTCCATTGACCTCGTAAACCTGCTTCAATTTTGATTTTATCATTGATCGGCTTTACGTAGTCAGTTTGAATAACCAGATTCGTATTATTTCCGGATCCTGATTGTAACTGATCTTGCACCTTCATGTACGAACTTAACGGACTGGAGTAGTAAACAGTTTTGATTTGATTACTGTTATCACTTTTGCTATTGTTTTCTGTCAAATCAATTGACCACTCTTCGCCGGCTTTTGGAAAAAGATGTTTGAAACTAGCATTGATTCCTGTGAAGTCAAATTGACTACTGGAATTTGAATAACGATCATTGATTGATTGTTTTGGTGTTGTGTATAGAGAATCAATCGTACTATGACTTTCGTTGGTGGGGGTAAACTTTCCTCCTCCCTTATTGATAGAAAGGGATAATGTGTTTCTATTGTCAATGAAATAATCAAATCCACCACGCAGAAATTTGAAATCACCTTTAGAGATGCTACTGTCTTCTTGTTGTAAAAAGGTTTGAGGAGTGGAGATTAAAGTTGTTCTTTCCGTATTACCTGCACTTATTGATTTGCGCGTGTTGTAATTCAGGCTGGCAAAAAAGTTCAATTTATTTTGTCTAACGTTTATATCAGCCCCACCGCCTGTTCGGGCACGTGAATCTATGCTACTTCTCAGTGATCCGCTATAGCCAACTCTTTTATTCTTTTTTAAGATGATATTTAAAATTCCGGCAGTACCGCCAGATGCATCAAATTTTGCAGAGGGGTTAGTGATGATTTCAACACTTTCTATCGCATCAGCCGGTATTTGATCCAAACTTAATACAGTGGGGCGCCCATCCACGAACACTTGCGGAGCATTGTTCCGCATGGTTACATTTCCGTCTAGATCTACATTGATAGAGGGCACGTTTCTCATGACATCCACAGCAGTTCCTCCTGCGGAGACTAAATTTTTGTCTACGCTAAAAATCTTTCTATCAATTCCAAGTTTTAGACCTGGCGAACCTGCCGTGACGGTTACATTTTCCAATGTTTTTTCGGCAATATCAATTTTAATGTTTCCAAGATCTTTATCTAGGGCCGACATTAGTGCGTTCATGTCTGGATTATTGCCACTTGGCATTTTGACATCAAAGCCTATTGTTTGTTCGGAGGATTTATAGCCTACTACATCAATTTTTAATTTGTATTGCCCAAATACGGGGACATTTTCTAGTCTAAATTCACCTTTGGCGTTGGTAAGCATCCCTGCGATTACTACATCTTTACGCTTTTTAGTAGCACTGTCAAACTTATTTTGTAATAGCTGGACGGATGCAAACTCAATCGCTTTATTGCTCTTTGCCTCGAGTACTCTTCCATAAAAATTTCCATTAAAAGAGGGTCTGGAGGAGTTGCCTCTACCCATGGTAACTGGAGGTTGTGCAAAAAGAGTTACTTGGGTAAAAATCAAGGCTAAGAGTAGTCTACTTTTCATTCGAAAGGTTTTGCTGCTTTAACGGGAAAGAATGGGTTTGTTGTCGCCAAAGAAAGAGAGATGTATAATCGGCTTATAACGATTATGAAAGGATTTTGTTTAAAAAGAAAAGACCTCGTTTTCAAACAAGGTCTTGGGTGGCTAACCGGGCTCGAACCGGCGACCCTCAGAACCACAATCTGATGCTCTAACCAACTGAGCTATAGCCACCGTACTGCTCCTTCTCTCAAGGGTTAAGGAGATGCAAAATTAGGTAAAAACGTCTTTCCAGAAAAAATACCGGTTCATTTTGCGTTATTTTTGAACCTCATGCATCCTATTATTAAATACTGGTTGAATATGAAGAGAATAAGCATCCTTGTTTTGTTGGTGACTGTTGCAAGTGTCATCACCTTTCAGTCATTGGGAAAGGGTAAGCAAAATTCTCCGCCTGACAAATACTCCAATATCCTTGTTTTAGTGGGGCGTATGTTAGCGGAAGGGCATTTTAGCCCGCAGCCAATCGATGACCAGTTTTCAGCCAAGGTATTCGATCGATATATTGATGAATTAGACCCTGAAAAAAATATATTACTAAAGTCAGATGTTGAATCCCTGCAAAAAAAATTTGGAACAAGAATTGATGAAGAATTAAATGGGGCTCCTGTATTATTTGTGAAAGAAGCTAGTGTCATCTTTAAAAAAAGAATGCTAGAGTCGGAACTAATCTATAAAAAAATACTGCAAACGCCTTTCAGTTTTACTAAATCAGAGGAAGCACAATTAGACGGAGATCAATTAGAATACCCCCTTTCGCTTTCAGAAAGAGAGGAAAGATGGCGTCAAAAATTGAAGTATTTAACATTAGAAAGATTGGCCGAAGGAATAGAACTTCA
>CAYFLE010000029.1:5945-10842 GCA_964343645.1 uncultured Chitinophaga sp.
ACTCCCAAGTCTGAATTGGAATTAGAGAAAGAGGCAAGAGAAAAAGTGGAGAAGATCATGAGTAGAACATTTGAACGGCTACGTTTAAAGTTTAATGAAAACGATCAATTCAATTTGTTCGTGAATACGATCACCACCACCATGGATCCTCATTCTGAGTTTATGCCACCTGTTGATAAGCGCTATTTTGATGAAGAAATGAGTGGGCAATTTTTTGGTATTGGGGCCACCCTTCAGTATGACGACGGAAATATTAAAATCACCAGTGTGGTGACGGGTAGTCCCGCATATAAGTCTGGACAAATTCAAAACGGAGATGTTATTTTGAAAGTGGGGCAGGGTGCCGAAGAGCCAGTAGACCTTACTGGTTTCATGACTACAGACGCGGTAAAGCTCATCCGAGGAAAAAAGGATACGGAAGTTCGTCTTACCATTAGAAAGCTCGATGGAACAATCAAACTTGTTTCATTAATTCGAGATCGTATTGTGCAAGATGAAGCCTATGCGCGAAGTGCTATAGTCAATGAAAATGGAAGAAAAATTGGATATATCTATCTACCTGACTTTTATGCTGATTTTGAAAATCCTAATGGACGTCGTTGCTACACCGATGTATCGGCAGAACTGGATAAGTTAAAAAAAGAGGGGATTGACGGCTTAGTTTTTGACTTGCGTAATAATGGCGGTGGCTCATTATATGATGTGGTACAAATGGCGGGACTATTCATTGCTGAAGGGCCTATTGTGCAAGTAAAAGACAGAGAAAGATCTGCAAGCGTTTTGAGAGATCGTGACCGTACAATTCATTACGATGGTCCTATGATTGTCATGGTCAATGAATTTAGCGCTTCTGCATCAGAAATATTTGCAGCAGCTATTCAAGATTATGGAAGGGGGGTCATTATCGGAAGTACTTCTACTTACGGAAAAGGCACGGTACAGCGTAATATTGGCTTAGATCCGCAGTATGGATTTTCTACAACAAATGCTGAACTAGGTACAGTTAAACTGACTTTGCAAAAGTTTTATCGAGTCAATGGGGGCTCTACGCAACTGAAAGGTGTAACGCCTGATGTTATCATTCCAGATAATTTGGAGTACATGAAAATTAGAGAAAAGGATACGAAGGAATCGCTACCCTGGGATCAGATTCCTAAATCGCCTTATATCACATGGACACCTGGCTATAACCTAGATTCAATCAAACAAATTAGTCAACAACGCATTGATCAGGATACCATCTTTCAGTTGATTCGTCAAACCGCCTCTTATTTGTCACAACAAAATAATAAGTTGTACAATTTGCAATTGCAAGAGTATGTGAAATCGCAGGAAAAATTAAGAACGGCAGTAAAGCGATTGGATTCTATCCAGCAGGGGAGGGAGTTTTTGAAAGTTCGTCCATTGTCCGGAGAAGAAAACCGTTGGTCAACCGATGCGCCGAAGCAAGAACGATTTGAAAGATGGATTAAAAGTTTACAAAAAGATATCTACATTGATCAAGGAGTAAAAATCCTAAACGATATATTTAATCAGTCTAAAGGCTACGCAAAAAGAGCCTAAATTGATTTTAGGAGTTTCGGTTGATACAGTTTAGATCTTCAAAGGCTACTTCGAGTCTTTTAGAAAATGTCTCTTCCCCTTTTCTGAGCCATACACGTGGGTCGTAGTACTTTTTATTTGGCTTGTCTTCTCCTTCGGGGTTTCCTAGTTGTCCTTGCAAATAGGCTTCATTTTTCTTATAGTTTGCCAAAATTCCTTCCCAAAAAGCCCATTGGAGGTCTGTATCGATATTCATCTTAATGGCGCCATAAGAAATAGCTTCCCTAATTTGATTTTGGGGTGATCCGCTTCCTCCATGAAAAACAAAATAAACTGGTTTATGGCCAGTATTGAATTTCCTCTGGATATACTCCTGGCTATTTTTTAATATCTCTGGTCTAAGTTCAACGTTGCCCGGTTTGTAAACGCCGTGTACGTTTCCAAATGCTGCTGCAATTGTAAATAGGGAGCCTACTTTTTTTAATTCCTCATAGGCAAATGAGACTTCATCGGGCTGTGTGTATAGCTTGGAGTTCTCTACATCTGAATTGTCCACTCCATCTTCCTCTCCACCAGTAACGCCTAACTCGATTTCAATGCCCATACCCAGGGGGCACATTCTTTTAAAGAAGGAAACAGATGTTTTTATATTTTCTTGAATGGGCTCCTCGCTTAAATCAAGCATATGAGAACTAAAAAGAGGTTGGCCTTTTTCTTTAAAATATTGTTCGCCCGCCTCTAACAAGCCACTGATCCAGGGTAACCACTTTTTTGCTGCATGGTCTGTGTGCAATACAACGGATACTCCATAATATTTTGCAAGGGTATGTACGTGTAATGCGCCCGCAATACCACCTTGAATATTTCCCTGTAATTGATCATTGGGCATTCCTTTGCCCGCTATAAACTGAGCACCCCCGTTAGAAAACTGTATAATGACAGGAGAATTAACTTTTGCAGCTGTTTCGAGCGTAGCGTTGATCGAGTTGGTGCCAATTGTATTTACTGCGGGTAACGCAAAATTATTTTCTTTTGCATCTAAATAGAGCGCTTTTAACTCTTCTCCATGCAACACTCCTGCACGATATTTTTTCATTCCTGTCAATTTTTGCAAATATACAGAATGGAACTAAGGATTCCCTAGTGCAGAAATCACATCGTATTTGGTAACAATATGGTAAGTGCCTGCCTCGTCTCTTGTTAACACTGCACCGTTCTCCTTGCTGATATATTGGGTTAATTTTTCAGCGGGACTATCAAAAGGAACAATGGGAAAGGCTGGTTCCATCACTTCTTTTATCAAGGCTGATTTTAAAGTAGAATCTGCAAATACTTTTTTGAATAGTCCATGTTGACTGATACCACCAATGGGTTGCTCACTTTCCATAACAGGGATTTGCTCAATGTCAAATTTCTTCATGAGCTCTACGGCCTCATTAACAGTTTGGTCCGGTGAAATGGTAATTAGTCGTTTGGTGCCTCGTGCATTGATGATTTCTCGTATTGTTTTAACATCCAAAAATCCTCTTTCCATCATCCACTGGTCATTATAAATTTTTCCAACATACCGACTGCCATGGTCATGCAAAATGCAAACTGCTAGATCGCCTTTTTTTAGTTTACTTTTTAGTTGAAAGAGACCTTGAAGGCAACTTCCCGCACTGTATCCACAAAAGAGACCCTCCTCTTTGGCTAATCTTCTTGCCATAACGGCGCCGTCTTTGTCGGTGACCTGTTCAAAATGGTCGATGACGCTCATGTCATAGTTTTTGGGAACAAAGTCTTCGCCAAAACCCTCACTGATGTAGGGTCTTACTTCATTCATATCAATTTCACCTGTTCTGAAATATTTTGTCAATAGGGATCCAAATACGTCTATTGCCCAAATTTGAATTGCAGGGTTTTTTTCTTTCAGGTATTGAGCAGTTCCTGTGATAGTGCCACCCGTGCCAGCCGTGCAAATTAAATGAGTGATTTTACCATCCGTTTGATTCCAAATTTCAGGCCCGGTTGATTCATAGTGCGCTTGTCGATTTGCCAAATTATCATATTGATTCATATGAAAGGAATTTGGAATCTCTTTGGCTAATCGGGCAGCTACACTGTAATAACTTCTGCTATCTTCTGGCAGTACGTTAGTGGGGCACACAATTACTTCTGCCCCCACCGCTTTTAAAATGTCAACTTTTTCTTTTGATTGTTTATCCGTGGTGACAAATATGCACTTGTATCCTTTTACCACTGCTGCTAAGGCTAATCCCATCCCCGTATTTCCGCTAGTTCCCTCAATAATAGTACCGCCTGGTTTTAATCGCCCCTCTTTTTCGGCCACTTCTACCATCTTCAATGCCATGCGGTCTTTAATAGAATTTCCAGGATTGAAATAATCAACTTTCGCTACCACATCACAGGGAAACTCTTTAGTGATGCGCTGCAGCTTGATTAATGGCGTATTGCCTATGGTGTCCAGTATGCTATTTTTTATATCCATGTGGATTGCTTTAGTGTGTAACGTTGATGGCTTCTTTTATAACTGGATCAAACGAGTTTAAAATTTGATATAAACCATTTTCTCTCCATTTGAAACGAGCCAGAGTTGCCATCATTCTTTCTTTTAGAAAATTATTTTCAGTTGAACTCATTTTTTCTTGTAAGGTAGTGCTTACCCATTTTTGCCAATCTCTTTCCAATTGATTTTGCAATAATGAAGGGGAAAGTAATTGATGTGGGTCATTCAATTTTTGAAATTCTTGCTGCCATTGTGTGTAGAATTTAAAACAAAAGGGAGTGAGTAGTGAGAAAGCCTTTCGAATGGCTTTTGACTGAAATAGGACAGTGTCTTGGGTAGTAGTTACAAGAATATCTGGACTAATTCCATTGGATGCACGTAAGGTATCCTTACAGGGGTTCACAAACGGCCCTGACTTGATAATACTATCACTTTTGCCATAGGGTTGCTGTATGCATCGCCCAAGGGGGGTATAATACCTGGCTACTGTTAGTCTAACTGCCGCACCATCTTTTAAAGTATATTCCTGTTGTACTAGTCCTTTACCATAAGAGGGATGTCCAATGATTTTACCTCTACACCAATCTTGAACGCATCCTGCCACTACTTCACTTGCACTGGCAGAAAACTCGTCTATTAAAACACATACTTTTCCTTTCTCAAAAAGCCCAGGTCTTTCTGCTCTATATTCTTTTTTTCCAATTTTATCCCCTTGGGTATAAACGAGGAGTTTCTTATTGTCAATTAATTCATCTGCTATATCAACTGCTTCGGCAAGTAATCCGCCACCATTACCACGTAGATCTATCACTAAATTTTCTAAGCTATTTTTTTTCAACAGCTCAA
>CAYFLE010000029.1:10852-12926 GCA_964343645.1 uncultured Chitinophaga sp.
GATTTTTCATAAACTCTTCGTAGGCTGTTTCGGAAAATTTTTCAATTCGGATATACCCGGTTTTTGGTTGAAGCATATACGCTGCTTGCACGGCTGGAAGGGGGATAGCACCTCTGGTTACAGGAATCTTATATATGCTGTCCTTACGAAGAATTCCAAGCGTAGCTATACTTCCGCTTTTCCCTTTAATAGTGGCTCGAAGTGAATCAGCGGAGAGTCCTTTTTTTATTAAGGAATAACCATTCACTGAAAGAAGTTGGTCTCCTGGGAGCAACCCTGCTTTTTCTCCTGGTCCATTCGGAAATATATAAATGAGCGTAGCGGTGTCAGAATAAATGTTGAATTCTACACCAATTCCCTCGAAATGACCACTCAATTGTTCACTTGATTCTTGCACTTCGGCAGCCGTCATGTAATAGGAATGAGGGTCCAGCTCTTTTAAAAGATCTTGTATCGTATTCCCTTGTAAGGAATCTAAATCAATTGGATCTACATAATTAGATCGAATCAGCTCAATGACTTGTTGGTAGGTGGATAAATGGTTATTCCCAAAAAAGCCAGCGCCCTCTCTTTTAGCTAAAAAATTTCCAATAACTAAGCCTGCAATCAATAGAGAAGACAGTAAGAGTGGCAGCGCAATTTGCCGGTTGTTATTTCCCATTCCCGCTTAGATTTTGCGTAACTTGTGCAAGTTAAATGATTCTTATCCTGAAGTAATCAGATGGCTAGAATAAAACTTATCGCAGATGCTGGCGCCACTAAAGTGGAGTGGTGTTTGCTGGAGGGCAAAAAGAAAAAGACGGTTGTTACAACTGGAATCAGTCCTTATTTTCTTTCTTGCGAAGAAATCAAACAGCTATTAAAAAAAGAATTAAGCAAGCGTATTGCGCTAGAGGAGGTAACAGAAATATTTTACTATGGTACAGGGTGTGCCAATAAATCTAACGCAGTAGTAGTCAAAAAAGCGCTTCAGTTTTTTTCACCGGATGCTACCATTGAAGTTACGCATGATTTGATGGGAGCGGCCCGCGGTTTATGTGGACATGATAAAGGGGTTGCTTGCATTTTGGGAACTGGTTCCAATTCTTGCTTTTATAACGGAAAAAAGATCGTTAGTAATAGCCCAGGTTTGGGTTATGTGTTGGGTGATGAGGGAAGTGGTTCCTATTTAGGGAAAAAGGTTTTACAGTATTATCTATATGGCATTTTTGATGAAGAGCTTAGAGGGAGGTTTGACCTTAGTTTTATGACTAACCCGAGTGAAATTTTAGAAAACGTTTACAAAAAACCATTGCCCAATCGATATTTGGCAGGCTTCACGCTTTTTTTAGCTGAAAACCGTGGCCATTATATGATTGAAAATATCATTGAAGACGGCTTGAATGACTTTTTCTTTCAACATTTATGTCGCTACCCAGAGGTTTGGAAGTATCCTGTGTATTTTACGGGGGGAGTTGCTCACGCATTTAAAGATGTCCTTATCCAACTTTGTAAACAGTATGAATTTGAGTTGGGTAATATTATGCAAAAGCCCATGTCGGGATTAATGAAATTTCATCAGTGATTTTATGCCAATTGAACGTATAACTGAAAAAACAAGTCATTACAGGCATCTTGAAAAAATGTCTGTCCGAGAATTATTGATCAATATTAATCGGGAAGACAAGCTGGTTCCAGCAGCAATAGAAAAAGTAATTCCTCAAATTGAAAAACTGGTTGAGGCTATTGCTGATAAAATGCTGATGGGCGGTCGTTTGTTTTACATTGGCGCTGGCACGAGTGGTCGTCTGGGTATTGTGGATGCAAGCGAATGTCCTCCCACTTTTGGGGTGCCACACGGTTTAGTGATTGGATTAATTGCCGGAGGCGAAAAAGCCATAACCAAAGCTGTAGAAAATGCGGAAGATGACTCTTTGCAAGGATGGCTTGATCTGCAAGCGCACCAAGTTTCCTCAAATGATGTGGTAATTGGTATTGCTGCAAGTGGAACTACGCCCTATGTAATTGGCGCACTCAACCAATGTCGAAAAAATGGAATTATAACCGGAAGCATTAGTTGCAACCCAAATACGCC
>CAYFLE010000030.1:0-1357 GCA_964343645.1 uncultured Chitinophaga sp.
ATGTTCTTGTAACAAAGAATTTTTTTTGGGCAAGGATGGATTCGAACCACCGAACTCCGAAGAGGACAGATTTACAGTCTGTTGCCGTTGGCCACTTGGCTACTTGCCCGCCCTGAGCCACCTGCCAGAATCGAACTGGCGACCTACTGATTACAAATCAGTTGCTCTACCAGCTGAGCTAAGGTGGCTTATGGTTGCAGCCAATTGCTGGTATAATTGGCAAACCGAACCTCACTGAGTCAATCACAGTCGATCCGGGCAATAAAGAGCTACCCCAAATTTTTGGGAAGGCAAAGGTAAGGGAATTTGGAAAATGGAAAAATTTTAGACCGATTTTTTACCCCCAAAAGCCAATAAAAATTGAGACGATAACTTGCCCTGCTGATTTAGGACTGAATCTTTTCTTTTTTTCGCTTCATCTGGCTGACCAAAGAAGTAAATGCGTCCTCAAATGAAACCTCAAAACTCTTGCTGATTGTTTTGACAAAATAGTCATAATGGGGTACGTGTACTCGTATTTCCACTACTTTGTCTTTGATAGCATGCGATGGATTGTCCAATTTTAGAAACACAAGCACATCGGTGATTCTTTTTTCAAAGTGGTCTAGCTTGTCAACTTTAGTCCGAACCAGCTCAATCAATTGGGTGTCCGCATCAAAATGTACAGACTGAATTTTTACGTTCATATTAATAGGATTTAATTGTTTCAACTGACCTATGAATTTACTTTAATCAGTTTTAGAAAGCAATCTTTCCCACGCAATTTGACAGTACATTAACTTCTAGGGTGCGCTTTACGATGAACTTCTTTTAATTTCTCAATGGTATTATGCGTGTACACCTGTGTAGCCGCCAAACTACTGTGCCCTAATAATTCTTTGACGGCATTCAAATCTGCTCCATTATTTAACAAGTGTGTGGCAAAACTGTGCCGCAATACGTGAGGACTTTTTTTCTGCACTGTAGTGGCCGCCCCTAACACTTGATTCACCAATTGCCATACATAGCGGGGATACAATTTGTTTCCCTTTTCGGTGAGTAACAAATAAGGGCTCTTGTTTTCGAAGTGCTCCCCTTTTTGTTGAATGTATTCTTTAATCAATGAAATTAGATCGGCCTGCAACGGAATGATTCGCTCTTTGTTCCCCTTCCCCAGTACTTTTAATTGGGACCGAGATAACTCCACATGTTCTTCTTTTAAATTGATCAGCTCACTCAACCGCATCCCCGTGTAGTAAAAAAGTGTTACTAATAACCGTGCATTTAATCCTTTCCAATCCTCAGAAGCAATGGCAAGCGTTTTGCCCATTTGCTCCGCTTCTTCCTCCCGAATAAAAACAGGCAATGACTTACTGAT
>CAYFLE010000030.1:1367-12852 GCA_964343645.1 uncultured Chitinophaga sp.
ATAATGAGCATATAGGGAGGTCGTATGCGAGTTTATATTCTTATTTTATTGGGGTTGGCATCGTGCTCAGGGGATTTACCTCCACTACTCCATTTCGCAGTAAAAACTTATAAAATGATTTTAAGGCTGATATTTTTCTAACAATGGAACGAGGTGAAATTCCGCTAGCACGTAAGGAGGCGAACCAGCTTCTAATTTGCATTGAATTTACACCGGCAATATCTGTTACGGTCATTTCTTGAGCCAGATAATTTGCCCAATCGTTCAGGTCCTTTTCATAGGCAATTTGCGTGTGCACAGACAAACGCCGCTCATACTTCAATTGGTCTTGAAATAATAAAAGAAGACTACTGATTGTTGTTTCTTTTGACACGTAATTAAAACTACGACATGTTGAGATGAGAAGACATAAAAAAACCTGCAGGAAAACTGCAGGTTTAAAAATATTAGAATAGGAGACGGATTATCCTTCGATCTTTCCGCTTGCTAATTGCTGCTTGTAAATTGCTTTCAGGATTTCACCACGGCGCTTGACAGAAGGCTTGGTATAGCTTTGACGCTCACGCAGTTGAATCAACGTTTTTGACTTCTCAAATTTCTTTTTATACTTTTTGAGGGCCTTGTCAATGTTCTCGCAATCCTTTGAATCGATAATTAACATAAAATATACCTCCTTTAATGGAGGGGCAAAGGTAAGGGAAAAATTGAACCAAAAAAACTAATTGATCTGCCGCCCTTTTAGTGCAGCAGAAACTGCTTGATCCATAACCCTTTCTGCATAGGGCCTACTTATTTCATTTAATGCCTCCATGCGCTGACGAATCAGGTCTTTATCCGTTAATGTAAGGGCTAATTGAAGCGACTGCATGGCTGCTGCCGTATCGAGCATTTCTTGATTTGACAATAAGGAAGAATTTTTGGCAATAAACTTTTCTGTTGTTGCTAAAAGTTGCTCACCTTCCGTTCTTGCCTCCACGAGCGCCCTTTTTTGAATATCATCTTTGGCATGCGTGATGCTTTCCATGAGTAAACGTTCCACTTCTTGATCCGTTAAACCATATTGTGGCTTGATTTCGATGTGTTGCGCTACTCCACTTCTGAGTTCGCGGGCACTAACCGTTAAAATTCCATCGGCATTAATCAAAAATGCTACTTCCACTTTTGGAAGACCTGCTGGCATGCCCGGAATCCCTGTCAAATTAAACTCACCTAATTTTCTGTTATCCTGCACCATGTCACGTTCTCCTTGAAAAACAGAAATCCGCATACTGCCTTGACCATCTTTTTGCGTGGTGTATTGGCGTGCCACTTTAAATGGAATTTTAGTATTGCGTGGAATCAACACATCCATTAATCCTCCCATCGTTTCTATTCCAAGAGAGAGTGGTGTAATATCAAGTAGTAAAATTTCTTTGTTATTACCGGCTAAAATATCTGCTTGCACCGCCGCACCCAACGCCACCACTTCATCAGGATTCAATGAATCGTGCGCGGTTTTGCCAAAAAAATCACTGATTGTTTTTTTGATGACCGGAATACGGGTAGATCCTCCCACTAATACCACTTCGTCAATGTGATTGGCCAAAAGTTTTGCGTCAGACAAGGCTTGCCTACAACATTGTAATGTTTTTTGTAATAGTGGTCCTACCAGTGTTTCAAATGTGGCTCGATCCAACGTGAAGGAGTGGCCATCAATAACTGTAACAGCCTCTGTTTGTACACTCAATTTATGTTTTACTTCAATCGCAGCTAATCGATACGTCTGTAACAAACTAGCATTTTGTCGTATTTGCTCAGCAGTATGAATATTTTTCTGGAGCCAGTACTCAATAATGGCACGGTCAATATCGTCTCCCCCTAAATAAGTGTCACCATTTGTGGATAGCACTTCAAAAATTCCATTGCTGATTTGAAGAATGGATATATCAAATGTTCCGCCACCTAAATCGTAAACAGCAATTGTTTTTTCAATAGTGGGATCAATGCCTAAACCATAGGCTAAACTGGCAGCGGTAGGTTCATTGATAATTCGCAATACATCAATCCCTGCCAACTTACCTGCATCTCGCGTAGCTTGGCGTTGCGCATCATTAAAATAGGCAGGTACCGTTATCACTGCTTTTGTGACAGGTGTCTTTAGCAGATGTTCTGCACGATCCTTCAGTTCTTTTAATATCAAGGAGGATAGTTCAATGGGAGAATAAAACTGCTGACCTACTTGTACTTTCACTAAGCTATCACCCCCTTCATCTATCACCTTGTAAGTGAAGTGATCTGCTTGCGTCAACACATCTTTATATGATTTTCCCATTAATCGCTTAACGGAAAAAAGAGTTCGTTCTGGTTGTGAGGCCAAATAAGGTCGAGCGGCCTCTCCTATGGAAAGTTGTCCTGTTTCACCAAAATGAATAATAGAGGGAACTAATGCGTGCCCGTCAACATCTTTTAAAACAACAGGCAGTTTGGTTTCAGGATGTACAAGGGCCACCAGACTGTTAGTGGTACCTAGATCGATCCCCACAATCATTTCCGGCTTTTGCAAACTTCCCGTTGCTATGTTGATCCCTATTTTGGGCATATGATTGAAATTGGCCGCAAAATTAACGCTAAATCGAACGCTTGGTTCGATAAATTATCGCTGCAATAAAATCTTTCCTTCAGCTAAGATTACTAAACTGCCTTTTTGCGGATAAGGACTCACAGTAGTTGTTTCGGTTGCAACTAACCGAAAGAGATAAACTCCGTTGGCCAGTTGGTGGCCCGCAGCATCTTTTCCATCCCATTCAAACAAGGAAATATTTCGGCCAATTCGTAAGGGTCCTAGTTCAGACGCACTTACACGTCTTACTAGTTGACCACTCGCATTTAATATTTGCAACTGAATGTTAGAAGGAATGAAGTCCCCCCAAAGTGTATAGGCTATTTTAGTTGTAGTTGAAAAAGGATTTGGATAAAACGAAAGTGCAAATTGAGGAACAAGATCTGCTATTCGAAAGGTCACTCGATAATCCAAGGCACCTGCCTTATTTCCTGCTATATCTTTAGCGGACACGATTAACTCGTAAAGACCCGTCTCTTTCAAATAAGGTCGCAGCTGTGAAATTGCTTTATTGGGTAATCCGACGCGAGTGCTTGGAAAAAAACGAAGGGTGTCATTGGTATAATAGAATCGTCGTAAGGTTCCATTTGGATAACGCAACCACACTGTAATAGAAGCCGTATCATTCAGGGGCAACCATTTTGATTCATCATGCAGCGATAGAACTATATCAGGGTGATTCAACACTTTTTCGCCATTGGTGATATGTTTTCCATCAATCGTTACATCCAGCAAGGGTGCGGTACGGTCAGGTCGCACATACACGTTTTTGTACGCTACATTATTAAAATGATATTGCTCCACTTGACCAGGAAGCGGATTTATTTCCAATTGCAACAAATTTAATCCCGGCAATTTGGAAGAAGAAAACGATACCCCTACTTGTACACTATCCCCAGCTGGAAGAGGTCGAATGGTTGGAGGTGTAAATTGAATTTGTTGATTCACTGTGTTAGTGATGAACAAACGAGCTTGTAAACTATCAAAGGATTGATCACTCACATTTCTAAATGCTATTTTCCATTCGATAGGCTCTCCTTGATCAACCGTATCCTTGAAAGAATAAAACTGTGCCGGCGCGATGGCCCCTTCCGGTGGGGGCAACTGGTACAGTTGCCATTTAGAAAGTTGGTAAGGCGTATTGTAAGCAGTATCGATAGTTTGAAGCTCTAATTGTAAATATGGATAACGCTGGGCATCAATAGAAGTTAGTGTGGCTTGCATTTGTGGAGGTCGGATTCCTTGCATGAGGCTCACTTTATTTCCATTTTGATCAACCCCAATGACAGTTAATTGTACACTGTCTTTTATAGGCGTTTCCATAAAACCTTGCCAGTTTAGTTGCTGCCATTGTTTGGCAGGACCAAAAAGTGGCGAACGCACTAACCCAAGTGTGTCTGGTGTAGTTATTGTAGTGGAGAAAAATAGTTGATCGTAAATTCCATTGCTAAACGCAAACTGTGGTGCAAAAATTGACGAACGATTCTTTCGATAGATAAACGCAAATACGCGATTCCGATTAAAAGAGTCAATTCCTGTGAAACCTTGCGCTAACAATCTGTGATAAACACTTTGACCAGCGCCCAACCATTGCTGGTCATTTTTCCAATCAGAGGCGTAAGCAGTAGAAGGATAATTTGTCTCCATGATATTTCGCACTACCACATAGTAACCATCCGGAATGCTATCCATAAAACCTACTATTCTTCTACGCACACTTGTATCCGCAATATCAAATTGAAAATTATAAGCAGCCCCTACTGCTTGTGCAGCTGTTTGCACACAAACCGGATCACTACCAAAACGACCTGGCTGGCCTGGCTGCGCATTAATGATGGGCCGCAGTGTGAGAGGATGAAGCACATTAAATACTAATCGGTTTCTAGCACAAGCGTACATAACCAAATCCAATCCATTTAATCCCAAGTAAAAACCAGCTAACGCACTCGTAGCGGTAAAGAACACCCCATTTCTGATGTTGAGATTATTAGGTGATGTGCCAAATTTCCAACTACGAGAAACCGGATCCAATCCCACCTGTGCAGTATCCGAAGCGAGATGCTGAAAATAATGGGATTGATTATAGCCAGTCTGCGCACCATTCAAAAACAAAAAAGAAGATTGATTCCAGTTGGAGGGCGTTGTTCCAGTGACAGGTGCGACTCGCCAATAATAAACTGTATTGTTTTGATAAACGACCGATGGATTAAATTGAATTAATCCTCCAATGGACTGCTTGGTTTGCGTAAGCAATAGAGGTGAATTAAATAGTGCCGTGGTGTCTAGCTCAAACTGATATGTTTGTAAAGAAGCAAAGGGATTGGCTGTAGAGGCACTGTATTGAAACACTGGTTTATTGACAATTGAGAAAGGAACAGGATAAATAGGGCGAAGATCCTGGTCGTACACCAAACAAGTTGCTGAGGCGCAATTATTATCTTCAACAGATTCAGTATAATTATTATCCGGGTCAATACAAACAGTAAGTTGATTCAATCCCTTATCCTTACTCCCCGTAAATGGGATTCGATAGCGTACAGAATCTATTGAATAAAGATTCCATAGGGTATCACGCTTCCATTCTTGCGTACTACCGTCTGCAAATGTTCGCCGTATAGCAAGCACCACAGGACCACGAATTGCTTTTCCAGTATTTTTCAATTCGACTTGTAAATTAAAAAATCCATTGGCGAATGATACAGGTGAAGGCTCTATTTTCAATTGCTGAGCAGTGACTACAAAATCTGGCTTTGGATTGCTTCCGTAAAAACGTAGCGCAGGGTCTCCATTTAAGGCGGTTTGTTCGCAGTGCACACGCGCCAAAAAATCAGTAGCTCCTGCATTATTCATGGTGTTGATGACCGAGGCGTTGATAATATCACCCACCGGCAATCCATAATGAGAAACGCTCGCCGCTTTTAACATTTCTTCATTCTGCAATTCCAAATAACTAACTAATCCCAAACTGGTAGAAGCAATAGTAGCAATTCCCCCTCGCTGTGGTGCCAAAACAAATTGTTCTGAGATTGTTTCCTTTTCAATAAGACGAGTAGGATTGAAATTAAAAAGATTACCTGCTCGACACCCCAGCATAACGTAAAAAGGATATTTACCAGGATTATTATAGCCTGAGGGCTGATCTAAATTATACTCTAAGGTGTTGGCGGTAGAATGTCCAAAATAAGTCATCATACCAATCCCCTCTTCAAATAATTGATAGATCTGACCCGCACTTAATTGTGCTACAGGAGCAGGACTTAACTTACTAAACGTATGAATCCTTGCTCCATAATTTGGGTCTCGCAGCACTGCAGCAAATCGATTCATGGAATTAGTAATCGCTGTGCCCAGCGACTCCTCCCCAACTCCAATTATATGCACCACATTTTTAGTCCATGCCCTGTTAGCGGAACTAATCGATGCACCTCGCAACACTTGTTCTGTTTGACGAATTTTATCTAGATAAGTCAAAATTTCTTCCGCATTAATGACAGACAACCGCCCAATAGCTACACGAGGGATCAGCTCATTTCCAGGATCACTAGCTAACAAAATATCAGAAGCAGGAGAGCCAAATGAAGGAACAAAAGATAGTTTATTGAGATCTGCGTTACCTTCTAAGCCTCTCTCGGTGGTGTAGAGCACCCCTTTCCCAATTAGAAACACTGATTTAGGTGCGAGCACAAAACGGTTTCGAGCAAATCGAATAAAGTTTCTGATTGCATCAGGATGTTTTTTTATCCCAAATGCAAATTGATCTTCCAATTGGTCTATCAAATAAACGTTGGCCTTATAAGACCCTCCCTCGGAAGAAGATCGAAAGGCGCGATATTGTTCTAACGCATTTACTCCAGTTTGTGTAGTGGATAAAGCTGGATGAGAAATAATCAAGTAATCGCCTTGCTGGCTTGACTGACGGTAGTCAACAAAATTTCTTGTAGTAAAATTAGTAATCGGTGTAGCCGAAGTTGGATTGAACAAAACAAGTTTTCGTTCCTGTGCCGCAGGCTGCACATAGACCAAAACTTTTCCGCTTCCATCTAGTTGCGTTTGATATCGCTGCAAATTATTTTGGTCAACTAAAACCGGCGGTTGATTATTATGATTAAACCCTTCAATCTCCAAATACTTTCCTGTTGTAGAGGCCGGTAAAGAAAATTGAAACTGATTAGCGCCGCCAACATGAAATCTTCTTGGATAAATCAGTTCCATCTTAGCAATCGTAATCCGATCTGTGGCAACTGATTGCTGTGGTGTAACGGATACGCTTAAATCAGCAGTTCCCAAACTAGAAGTAGCAAGTGGAAACTCCCACCGAGCGGCATCAAATTGTGAAACAGACTGATTGATTAATTCAGTGACCCCTGCGCGAACAACTACCATTCTGTTATTAGGAGCATTCCCAGATAAATTCAGTTTAACCGTACTAGCGGGAGCATTAGCACCTGTATAAGTAAATAAATTTGAAAATGAAAAATTGCGGGATTGTCCATTATATAGATCGGCAGAAGACCAACCTTCCCCCATATCAAAGGCAGAGGAATATATGTAACTACCCACTACTTGCGCATAGCCTTCATTGATTCTCTCCTTGCAATAAATTCCTTGCTGGTACATAAAATAGGGCTCCGGAATTGGGTTGGCAGGAATCGAATTTGGGGTAAGTAGTTGGCGAAGATGTGAAACAGTAGGGTCTGCCGCTAGAAAGTATGTAGCTGAGTCGGTAAATAAACTCCATTGATCGTTGAGCTGATGACTGGGATTCCGATACAGCGCTTGATCTGGCTTCCCATCATTTGCTTCCCCAAAAAACTCGATGTACCCGTTGGTGGCTAATACGCCATTGGATTGAGAAGTATATAAGGGCACCTCCTTGCCATTTCTAACTAATACAAAATGCTGCGCAGGCACTTGTGCCAGTCCAATGCTGACGAGTGCAGATTGATCTATTCGATAAAGACCTGTTTGTGCGATTTTAAATTTATAGTAGGGAATCGTGTAATTGATCCATTCATTTTGAAATGGCTGTGACAGTGCCACTCCGCCACATATGCAGCGCAGCAACAAGCAAAGCAGAATGGATGAGGATAGACGGCCCATGTTCTACCGTAAAGTTAGGACTAGATGACCCGATTGTAAAAGCTGATTGTTACTTTTGCTAAAAGGGTACTTCTATGCAATTGTTAGACGAATTGAGCTGGAGAGGGATGATCCAGGACATTATGCCGGGCACACGGGAACAGCTGGAAAAGGAAATGACCGCTGGCTATATTGGCTTTGACCCTACTGCCGACAGTTTGCACATAGGAAGTTTGGTACCCATTTTACTTTTGGTACATTTTCAACGAGCCGGTCATAAACCCATTGCATTAGTGGGGGGTGCCACCGGCATGGTGGGAGACCCAAGTGGTAAAAGCGAAGAAAGAAATTTATTAAACGAAGAAACTCTTACTCGAAATATTGCAGGTGTTAAATCCCAATTAGAAAAATTTCTTCGTTTTGATTCAACGCTTCCCAATGCGGCTGAGTTAGTCAACAATTTTGATTGGTTCAAAGGAATTTCTTTCATTGACTTTTTAAGAGATGCGGGCAAGCACATCACGGTAAACTACATGATGGCCAAAGACAGTGTGAAAAAAAGAATTGAGGGAGAAACCGGTATTAGCTACACGGAGTTTGCTTATCAATTAATGCAGGGTTACGATTTTTATTGGCTTTACCAACATAAACATTGCAAACTCCAAATGGGCGGTAGTGATCAATGGGGTAATATGACTACCGGAACAGAACTTATACGAAGAAAATGTGGCGGAGAGGCTTTTGTATTTACCAATCCGTTGATCACAAAAGCAGATGGTGGTAAGTTCGGAAAAACTGAATCAGGAAATGTATGGTTAGACGCGGAGAAAACCACTCCTTATCAATTTTATCAGTTTTGGCTAAATGCATCCGACGCAGATGCAATGAAATGGATTAAAATTTTCACTTTTCTTCCAAAAGAAGAAATTGAGCAACTTCTTGTTCAACACGAGCAGTCCCCCGCGGAACGTCATTTACAAAAAAAGTTAGCAGCTGAAGTCACTCAATTCATCCATGGAGAAACAGAATTGCAAAAAGCGATTGAAACCACGCAAAAACTTTTTAGCACTCAACAACTACCCATCGAATCACTTTCAGCAGAAGATCTTGAAGGAATGGAAGGAGTGATAAAAGTTGAAGTGCCTCGCACACAAATTGAAGCAGGCATTGACATCGTGAGTCTATTAGCTGTTACGGCAATATTCCCTAGCAAAGGAGAGGCACGTAAAACGGTTCAAGGCGGCGGCGTTAGTATTAACCGAAAAAAAATTGACACCCCCACCTCAATCGTTACAGCAGCTGATTTACTACACCAACAATACTTATTGATCCAAAAGGGTAAAA
This sequence comes from uncultured Chitinophaga sp., assembly GCA_964343645.1. Classification (GTDB taxonomy): domain Bacteria; phylum Bacteroidota; class Bacteroidia; order Chitinophagales; family Chitinophagaceae; genus JJ008. Next base: position 10,390 of record CAYFLE010000030.1, read on the forward strand.
AGCATTATTACCTGGTCAAAGTGGTTAATTCCTAATTTTTCAAATTCCATTTGGGGCAAAACCCTCTACACCCTATTTTTGCACTCCCGTTTTTTCGGGTAGGATTGACCCATGGTGTAACGGTAGCACTACAGATTTTGGTTCTGTCTGTTAAGGTTCGAATCCTTATGGGTCAACAAGCAAAAGAAAAACCCCTGCATTTATGCGGGGGTTTTTCTTTGAAAGTCGTGCAAAGCTTGCTTTGCTAAGACTAGAAAAGAAAAATCACCGGCCCGCGAAGCGGGCAAAGGGTTTTTCTTTTGCGCAGTCAATAAGGATCACTGAGCTCCGAAGGAGCGAAGTAATCCTTATAAAAAATGAATATGGTTTGGGATGGGATCACTGAGCTCCGAAGGAGCGAAGTAATCCTTATTGACTAAGGATTGAAAAGAATTTATTTATTCAGCAACTCCAAACAAACCTTCAACGCTGCTTCCCAAGGACGAATTTGAACCCCGTAAGTAGATGTAATTTTTGATTTATCCAACACAGACCAGGCGGGTCTTTTAGCAGGCGTGGGGAATTGAGCGGTGCTGATGGGATGCACAGGAGTGGTGATTTTCTGTAGATGCGCAATCGCTTTTGCAAAATCAAACCAGCTAATTATCCCGTCGTTACTAAAATTATATATTCCTGATTTCCAATTTTTTGCAGAAATAATCTCAAGTATAGCTCGAGCAAGATCGGCTGCATAAGTGGGAGAACCGATCTGGTCATTCACCACACTAACACTTGGCTTTTCTTGCAATAACCGTAGGATCGTTTTGACAAAATTCTTACCAAAAGAAGAGTAAACCCAAGATGTGCGAATAATCACAGCATCTGGATTCAACTTGATTGCCTGCTTCTCCCCCTCTAATTTAGACGCTCCATACACGCCCTGCGGGTTTGTAAGGTCATCCTCTTTATAGGGAACATGCGCAGCTCCATCAAACACATAGTCGGTTGAAACATGTATAAACCTACAAGCCTGTTCTCTACAAATGGCCGCTAAAACGCCCACCGCTTCTGCGTTTATTTGATAGGCTAATTCCGGCTCCTGCTCTGCTTTATCTACAGCGGTGTAAGCTGCACAATTGATCAAAAAATCCGGATGGGTAGCTTTAAAGAAATTACGTATTAATTCAAAATGATGAATGGGAAGATCCTCCCGAGACAAAAACAAAAAATCAAACTGTGACCAGCTGTGTTCTAATTGACGTAGCTCTTTCCCTAGTTGCCCGTTAGCGCCTGTAACCAGCACCAAAGGTTTTTTTGTTTGCGCTGCAACTCCCATTAACGATGCTCAAATTCAAAAGGTGAATCAAAATCAGCCAGACAAGGCAACACTTTATCCTTATCGGAAACCATTGCCTGATCAACAGGTACTCCCCAATTGATTTGTAACGCAGGGTCGGCATACAAAATACCCAGCTCGCTTGGTTTGTGATAGAGCGCATCACACTTATATAAAACCTCAGCCGTCTCACTCAATACTGCAAATCCATGTGCAAAGCCTTTTGGCACTAGTAATTGTTTTTTATTCTCCGCACTTAGCTCTATAGAAAAAACTTTTCCGTATACAGGAGATCCTTTTCGAATATCCACTACTACATCCAAAATTTTTCCGCTCAGCACCCGAATCAATTTAGTCTGCGTATGTGGAGGTATTTGAAAATGCAACCCTCGAATAACACCAAAAGAGGAGGAAGACTGATTGTCTTGCACCCAACGAAAATTCAAGCCCTCGCTTTGAAACGTTTTCTCGTTGTAAGATTCGTAAAAATACCCACGACTATCCCCATGCACCACAGGTTCAAAGATGAACAAGTCCGGAAAAGCTGTTTTAGTAAAAGGCATATTAAATACTCCAGTAATTTACTTTATGATTCAGTGTTCGAAAATATCCAGTCAAATCTATCATTATTCCAGTTGGGCTCAGATGATTACAAAAATAGTCATCCCCTAGCTCTTTGAAAACCTGATGCCCCACTGCCATCAAAATACAATCATATTTTTTTTCAGGCCGCTCTATGATTCGCAATGCCCCCTCTTTTGTAAGACTATTTTGTACCACTGGATCAAAAAGATCTACAGAAAGACCCTCCACTTGAAATCGTAATGCGAGTTCTATTGCTTTTGAATTGCGCGTATCAACCACATCGGGCTTAAAACTAATTCCCATGAGTAGCACACTAGCTGAACGATTTAACTTACCCACTGAAGACAAATATGAAATCAATTTAACTGCAATTCTTTCTACCATCCCTTCATTTATTTCTCTTGAAAGAGAAACCAGTGGTGAAGAGACTCCTTGCCGGGCTGCACGGTCTAACAAATAATAGGGATCGACACTGATACAATGTCCCCCTGCCATTCCGGGACGAAAAGGAAGAAAATTCCATTTGGTAGAAGCCGCATCCCACACCTCCGAAGGCATTAACC
>CAYFLE010000031.1:0-4866 GCA_964343645.1 uncultured Chitinophaga sp.
CCGAGGAATAGCTGTAGACCTAACGCTCATAGAACTTAGCACCGGCAAAGAATTAAATATGGGCACTGGGTTTGATAATTTTTCTGATACCGCCCACCACAGTTTTTATGATCTTCCTGCCGAGGTGATTCACAACAGAATGCTACTTCGAAACAGTATGAAAAGCGTTGGGTTTATTGCATTAGAGACAGAATGGTGGCATTATTCTTTACCCAACCCTTCCGAGTATACGATTTTGGATATCCCCTTTCGAAAGTTGAAGAAACAATTACTTAAGAAATAACGCGAGGAATTTTTTGTTCCATCATCAATAAGTCAGTTAGAACAATTGCAGTAACCGCCTCTATTATCACAGGCACCCGCAATGCAATGCAAAGATCGTGTCGACCTTTAACGGCAAAGGTTTCGATTTCACCAGTGGACATGTTCATGCTTTGTTGCGATTGCGGTGTAGAAGAAGTGGGTTTAACAGCCACTCGAAAAATCAGTTCATTGCCATTAGACAAGCCTCCATTTATGCCTCCTGCATGATTGGTAGCCGTTTGCCCTTGCGTTGAATGGAGTGGATCATTGTGTTGACTGCCGAACATTTTTGCAGCGGCAAAACCTTTGCCAAATTCTATTCCTTTAATGGCGGGTATAGAAAAGACAGCATGTGCTAACAATGATTCAATAGAATCAAAAAAAGGTTCCCCCAAACCAACTGGAATATTTTTTACAACGCATTCAACAATTCCACCAACACTGTCTTGATGTGCAATTGCTTTTTCAATTCCCTTTTCAATAGCTATTTCCCCTCCTACCTCTGTGAGCGTAGCATGAAATTCTACATTTTTTGCAATTGACTTTGCCACCACTCCTGCTGCCACTAAAGGCAATGTAAGCCTGCCACTAAAATGACCGCCTCCTCGATAATCTTCAAATCCACCAAACTTTTGATGAGCAACAAAATCGGCATGCCCGGGTCGAGGGATAGCGCGTTGCTTTTCATAATCGACAGAGCGCGTATTTTTATTTTCAAACTCAATCAACAAAGGAGCACCCGTTGTTTTTCCATTGAACACACCTGATTTTATAATGGGCAAATCTTCCTCCATTCTTGGTGTTGTTCCTGGTTGTTGTCCTCCCCTTCTTCTTGCTAAATCTTCTTCAAATTGAGCAGGCATCAAGGGTAATCCTGCCGGACAACCATCAATCAATACTCCCACGACGGCTCCATGTGATTCACCAAAAATTTGAATTCGAAATAATCTACCGATCGTGTTCAATTGCTATTAATTTTCTGGAGTTAAAGATACGGATGCCCCCAATTTTGCCAAGTCATCAAAAAAAAGAGGATAGGATTTAGCCACAGACTCCGCCTGATGAATCACTACTTTGGCTTTGGATCGCAATCCCGCAACAGCGAGTGCCATTGCAATACGATGATCTCCCTGCGACTCGGCCACTCCTCCAACTAGTTGATCTACTCCTTGAATAAGCAAACAATCATCTTCTTGTTTGATTTGAAGACCCAGTTTTGAAAATTCACTCACCAAGGATGCAGCTCGATCACTTTCCTTATACTTTAAACGACTTACTCCTTTAATTTTTGTCTCCCCTTTGCAAAACGCAGCCAATGCTACCAGGGGTGGAAACAAATCGGGGCACTCAGTGGCATCAAAATGAAAAGCATTCAATTCATTTTTATGCACCTGGATAGTTTCATTTTTCCACTCGACACTTGCGCCAGCCAATTGAAGCGCCGTAATAATTTTTTTATCTGCTTGATAAGAAGAGGAACATAATCCCTCCACTTGTACACTTCCTGTAATCGCTCCTGCAACCAATAAAAAAGCAGCGCCACTCCAATCGCCTTCAATTTTGAAATTCCTTTTTAGATCCACTAACGAATTGACTGGCCCATTTGCTTCGAATATAAAGCGTTTATAATCCTGATTGATTGGAATAGGTAATCCAAACTGTTTCATCAAGTCAATCGTCAAATCAATGTAGGGCTTGCTCGCTAAGTTTTGCACAGTTATCGTTACTCCAGCTGCTCCTTTCGCAGCATAAGCCATCAATAGCCCTGTTAGATGTTGGGAACTCATTGAACCGTCCACTTCCACATTTATAGGCAACAGAGGGCCTTTTATTTGGAAAGGAATAAATCCATTATTGGGTTGTACATCCACCCCCATTTCAGGGAAACCCTTCAATAAAAAGTCCTGAGGCCTTCTTTGCAAGCTACCTTTCCCTGTCATTGTTATTGGAAAATCAGATAACGCAGCAATTGCGGTAAATAGTCGAAGACTCAACCCAGACTCTCCGCAATCAATCATGGAAGCCGCTTTTACTTGAATTCCGTTGCTAATGATTTTTATAGTTCCATTTTCCAGTCTCTCAACGGTAGCCCCAAGTTGTTGAATCACTGATAGCGCTACTTGATCATCTAATGAATTTCCAGGAGACATTAAAATCGTTTCACCACCAGCGATAAGCGCAGCCGCGCAAGCTCTTTGCATGACGCTTTTAGATCGTGGAGCTATAACGCAACCGTCTAAGTCAGAGGAGTGAATCGCTGCAATCAATTGATCATTTTTATTTGCTGATCCAATTCTTTAAATGAAAGTTCCCGTTGAATCGCCTTCCCTACTTGCTTGATTAAAATATAATTTAAGCGGGCCCCCTTTTTCTTTTTATCCTTTCTCAAAAGTGGCAAAACTTTTTTCCAGTTAATGTCTGCCGCTGTAGGAAGTCCATATTGTTTCAAAAGGCCGCTCAGTCTTTTTTTGATCGAACCAGAAAAGTAATGATCGGAAATAGCTGCTGCAATCACCATTCCCAATGAGATAGCTTGACCGTGAGACAATTCATATTTCAATTCTAAAGCATGCCCAATGGTGTGACCAAAATTTAGCAATCGGCGTTGGTTTTTTTCAAATTCATCTTTTTGTACAATTTTCATTTTCAACTGAGCATTCCGCTTTATGAGGACATGTAAGGCCAACTTGTTTTGCTGATAATATAGCAGGCTATGTTTTTCAAGTGATGCAAAAAGAAGACGATCAAAACAAATGGCATGCTTGATAATTTCTGCAAAACCATTTTGCCATTCATTGGCAGGAAGCGTCTGAAGAAAAGAGCTATCAAAAATGATAAAGTCAGGTTGCCGAATTGTACCAATCATGTTTTTATACTGCAAATAATTCACCCCATTCTTTCCCCCAATAGAAGCATCTACCATCGCTAGCAATGTAGTAGGAACAAATCCAAATGAAAGACCTCTCATGTAGATGGTTGCCACATACCCTGTGATATCTGTTATCATGCCTCCCCCTACGCCTACCAGTAGTGTTCCTCGATCTGCACCCATTTTAATTAGGTTACCTATAATTGCGTCTGCTGTTGCCTGGACTTTATAGTCTTCTCCAGCGCGGAGCACAATCACATTCCAACCATTGAATTTCTTTTTGTGAAAACGATAAACCGTTTCGTCAGTAATCAAAACCGTTGAGCGCTTGTGTGCTATTTTGGCAAGCATACCAAATTTTTCATTGAAATAACAAGTAGAAAAAACACCCCCTATTTTGTATTTCATAGTTTTCACGTCAGGACTTTTTTTGCAATTCGTCTAATACACTTTTTTGATGCGTAATGCTCTCCATGTGAATAGCGGCTAGAAACTGTTGTAAAAAAGTTTCACTTAACCCCAACTCTGCTGACTTTGCAAGAAATCGTTTAGAAAGTTCCTGCCAACGATGTGGTTGAAGAATCGTGATTGCATGACTTTGTTTATACTGCCCTATTTTATCAGCTACACGCATTCTACGTGATAAAATATGTAGCAACTCTTCATCATATTGATCAATTTCTTCGCGAAGTGCATCCAACGCTAAATGGTATTGTGTGGACGAGCTATCTAACTTTCTCCAAATAGTGTCGTTCAAAACTTGATGCAGCTGAGGAGGGGTTAATTGCTGGGCCGCATCACTCCAAGCTTTATCGGGATCTCGGTGAGATTCAACCATCAAACCGTCACTTCCCAAATCGATTGCTCGTTGGATGGTTTCAGGAATAATATCTCGACGACCGCAAATATGAGAGGGGTCAGTAAGAAAAAGTAGATCGGGGTGACGCAACCGCATTTCAATAGCCAATTGCCATAATGGATTATTTCGAAAACCGGTTTCCCCATACGTGCTAAAGCCTCTATGTACCAATCCAATTAATTCGATGCCCGCTCCAGTAATGCGTTCCACCGCACCCGTCCATAAATCTAAATCAGGATTAATGGGGTTTTTGATTAATACTGGAATTTTCACCCCCTTCAATGCATCGGCCAATTCTTGCACACTAAATGGATTAACAGTTGTCCTGGCGCCTATCCATAAAACAGAAACATTATGCTTTAATGCTTCCTCTAGTTGCTTTGCGTTAGCTACTTCTACTGTAGTTGGCAGATTTAATTCATCTGAAACTTGTTCTAGCCAAAACAATCCTTTTTCACCAACTCCCTCAAATTGACCTGGTTTGGTACGAGGCTTCCAAATACCTGCTCTCAAAATATCCACGGAACCCGTTGCTTTCAAACTGTATGCAGTATCACGTAATTGTTCTTCTGTTTCTGCGCTACAGGGACCACTTATAATAAAGGGTCGCTTTTGCCATAATGCTTGAAGAGACTCAGATTGAATTGCACTCATAGTAAATGAGTACAAAGGTAAAATTTAAAATCTAGCGCTACCTCTTTTTAGAAAAGCTATTCTGGTCAGCATCATTCATTCGAATACGACGACCTTTAAAGCTTTTACCATCCAACGACTTGATCATTTTGGGAGCCGAACGCAATTCAACTTCAATCCTACTATTTTTTTCTTTTACGTC
>CAYFLE010000031.1:4876-5627 GCA_964343645.1 uncultured Chitinophaga sp.
TGCTTTGGGCAGATCGCTCATGTCTAAAATAAATTGCAGTAAACTGGCTTTATAAAAGCCATCCTTAGTACCCAAGTTCACAAATAAACGCTGATATCCACTGCTTCCTTGTTGTCTACGATCACGCCCCTCTCTTCCTCCCTTGCCTTCAGCTCTACTTTGTCCTTGTGATCCGCTCACATTTAAGTCAGAGGCATTCTCATAATATTTTAAAAATCGATCAAACTCTAAAGCCGCTACTCGTTTTAAAATTTCTTCTTTACTCACCTCTTGAAATTTTTCACGAAGCATGGGAACGTAGGTTTCATATTCACCATGCGTAATATCAGCCTGTAACAATTTATCAGTAAAATGAAAAAACTGTTTCCGACAAACATCCTTACCTGATGGAATATCCATTCGGTGAAAGCGAGTGCCTACCAAACGTTCAATTTGCTTCAGTCGATACATTTCCTTAGGCGTAACAATGGACACGCACAATCCACTACGGCCAGCTCTTCCTGTTCTACCACTTCGATGGGTGTACACCTCCGTATCATCTGGTAATTCATAATTAATAACGTGCGTGATGTCTTTCACGTCAATTCCCCTAGCAGCCACATCTGTTGCTACCAATAATTTGAGTACTCTTTCGCGAAAAGCACCCATCACCTTATCACGCTGCGCCTGTGTAAGGTCACCATGTATAGCATCAATATCATATCCCTCGCGTGTTAGTTTCTCTGCTACTTCCTGCGCATCTGCCTTGGTA
>CAYFLE010000031.1:5637-7815 GCA_964343645.1 uncultured Chitinophaga sp.
GCCTTAGTACGAGCAAAAATGATTCCAAACATCCCCGTGTTAAAATCGATGATGCGCTTCAATACCTCGTAACGATTATGATGTTGTGTTTGGTAGAACTGATGATCGATAGAAGAATTCCCTTCATTCACTTTACCAATAGTCACTTCAACTGGCGACTCCATATAGCGCTTGCTCACTTTTCTTATTTCTGGAGGCATGGTAGCGCTGAACAACCAAGTGCTCTCCCGCTTAGGAGTATTTTGCAGGATGAATTCAATGTCTTCCTGAAAGCCCATATTCAACATTTCATCTGCTTCATCCAATACCACGTATTCGATATTTTCCAAATTGATGGCTCTGCGTTCTATCAAATCAATTAACCGTCCAGGAGTAGCCACAACAATTTGAGTTCCTCTTTTTAAATCTTTAATCTGTAGAACAATAGAAGCCCCCCCATAAACAGCTGTCACTTGAATCGTTTCTGATCCCTGCTGGAATTTTTTTAGATCTGCAGTAATCTGTAAACATAATTCGCGGGTGGGACATATAATTAAAGCACTCGGTTGTTTAAACTGCGGGTTTACCACTTGTAATAAGGGTAAGCCAAAAGCAGCTGTTTTACCAGTCCCTGTTTGTGCCAATCCAATAAAATCCTTTGTACCCTGTAATAAAACGGGGATGGCTTTCTCTTGGATTGGGGTTGGATTAGTAAAACCAAGTTTGGTTACCGACTGAACCAACTTTTCCGATAACCCGAGTGTTTGAAATGTTTGCATGTGTGATTTTAGAATAGAAAAAAAGAAAGCCGTTCCCGGGGGAACGGCCTTCGGCAATTACTTGCACAATTTGATTACTTCTTAGCTGTAGTGTCAGCAGCAGCAGCAGCAGTTGTGTCAGCAGCAGCAGCTGTAGTGTCAGCAGCAGCAGCAGTTGTGTCAACTGTAGCAGCAGTTGTGTCAGCAGCAGGAGTAGCTTCTCCACCACCATTGCAAGCTACCAAAGTAGCAGCGATGAAGGCAATTGCAAAAAACTTCTTCATTTGGTTTAGTTTTTGTGTTTTGTGAAATATTTCGCGAATTTATACAATTTTTAGAGAAAGGTAACCCGTAATTGCTGATTTTTTTTTAGAATCCGCGCAGGGTTACTATTTTTAAAATTCAGTATTAATAAAGCGGATAGTGAAACCCGAATTGTTTGATAACAACCTCTTAAAGGGGTTAGCCGAAGGAGACCGAAAGACTATTGAATTGATTTACAAACAACATTTCAATATGATACAGTCCCTGGTTATAAACAACAGCGGAACATCCGATGATGCCAAAGACGTTTTTCAAGAGGCATTAATAGTTCTTTATGAAAAGGTTCGTTTAGGCACTTTTGAGCTCAACTGTCAGCTCAAAACTTATCTCTACTCCGTATGTAAGAGATTGTGGCTCAAAAGGTTACAACAAAGTAGTCGATATTTTATTTCAGAAATAGAAACTGAACCTACGGTAAGTGTTGAAGTAGATATGGCAGAACATGAAAAAAGAGACGCCGATTACGAACGCATGAACAAAGCGATTGTAAATCTGGGGGAACCTTGTAAAAGTTTGCTGGAGGCCTATTATATCAACAAACTAAACATGCAAGACATTGCCGCCCAATTTGGATACACCAATGCGGATAATGCCAAAAACCAGAAATACAAATGCCTGATGCGACTTAAAAAGTTATTCTTTACGCAATATAAAAATGGAATTGACAATGGATGAGATGCGGTTGTTAGACGGGGTGGAGCGATACATCAAAGGTGAAATGCACCCGGATGAGCGTGTTCAATTTGAGCAATTGCGCAAGACGAATGCAGAGATAGACCAATTGGTGGTAGAACATACTTTTTTCCTGCAACAAATGAATCGGTTGGGTGAAAGAAAACGTTTCCGCACCCTATTGAATGACATACATCTCCATTTAGCGGAAGAAGGGCAAATCAATTCGGCTCGCCTACAAGGAAAAGCTAGAGTGATTTATTTGTGGAATCGTTACAAACGGGTCAGCAGTATTGCCGCGTCGATTGCAGTTGTTACTACCCTTTTGATTTCATCTTTAGTCTGGATTATTTCGCCCAATTCGCCTCACTCACAATTTGAAGAGCTAAATAAAAAGTTCTCCTTATTGGAAGACAAAACCAGAAAACAAGCCTCTGAGATAGAC
>CAYFLE010000031.1:7825-12533 GCA_964343645.1 uncultured Chitinophaga sp.
GAGATAGACCGTATCAAAAAGAAAACAACTTCTGTTCCACAAAATATTCCTTTTACAACGGGTGGAACTGGCTTTATGATTGACACAAAAGGATATTTAGTGACCAACGCCCATGTGATTGCAGGCGCTTCTCAGATTGCAATACAAAATAATCGTGGGGAATACTTAGTAAAAGTGGTTTATAAAGACCCCACTAGAGATTTAGCCATCCTCAAAGTAGAGGATGAAAATTTCAAATCTTATTCCAGCTTACCTTATGGGTTTAGTAAACAAGCTGGCAAATTAGCTGAACCCATTTTCACCTTAGGATACCCGAGAAGTGAGGTAGTGTATAGTCAGGGTTATTTGAGTGCACGCACCGGATACAATGGAGATACCTTGAGCTGTCAAATAGAAATTGCGGCCAATCGAGGCAACAGCGGAAGTCCCATTTTGAACAAAAAAGGAGAAATAATAGGAATTTTAAATGGACGACAAACCGATGCACAAGGTTTTGCCTTTGCGGTTCAAAGTAAATACATCCTTGCCGTGATTGATTCAATGAAAAAAGAAATGGAAATTACTTCTGTACGTATTCCTTCCCGCTCATTGATCAGTGGAATGGATCGAACAGAGCAAGTGAAGAGAGTACAGGCCTACGTATATCTGGTTAAGGTCAATTAAGCCCAGATCGACTGAGGATATTCCCCCTGATCAATTAATTGTTGTAGACTATTTTGCACAAAAGGCGCATCGTCTTTATAGGTAACGCCAAACCAGTTGGATGTAGTGGACACTACTTTCACCTTTCCTCCTTCCTTAATAAATTGATCGGCTACTAACGGAATAAAAAATTCGGATTTTAATTCCTGCCCATATTCTTTTAAAAATGTAGCAAACTGTTTTTCGGTATGCTGAAAAAAAGAAGGATCAAAACACCAAAAATTCATTGACACTTTTGTATCCTCACTGAGTATTTCAGGCATCAACCCATCCTGGCTGGTAATCGTTTGATTGACGCTAGCAATATTGATTCGTTCCGTAATGCTAGCTAAATCTCCGGCCGCATCAAGCATACAAACGCCTCGATTAACTGTTCCGTGCTCGGACAACGTTGAAATCAAATCATATCCTATTATACCATAGGTCGAGGGAGTACATTGTTGGCTCAAAAATGCAGCTGCTTTTTCAAATGCGTTACGGCCATAAAAATCATCTGCATTGATTACGGCAAAGGGCCCATTAACAACTTCCTTGGCACATAAAACAGCATGGGCAGTTCCCCAAGGCTTTGTTCGCTCAACTGGAAAATGATAACCATTGATATGCGTATCTAATTCCTGAAAAACATAGGCTGTTTCAATACGCCCTTTCAATTTAGGCTCAAACAAAGATTGAAATTGTGTTGCAAATTGACCTCTAATAATAAATACCACCTTACCAAACCCCGCACGAATCGCATCATAAATAGAATAATCCATGATTGTTTCACCAGCAGGTCCGAATGATTGCACTTGCTTCATGCTGCCGTAACGAGAGGCCATTCCAGCCGCTAGAATTACCAGTGTTGGTTTCATAGGATCGATTTGCTCGGCAAATTTACACGTAATTTTGACAATCACTCATGTCCATTATTCAAAAAGAGGCGGCTAGTCTTGATCCTGTTTTATTAAAAGAAATAGCGGAACAAGAAATTTCAGTGGAAGTGCTTAGGCTGGATAAGATTCATCCAGTTATTTCAGGCAACAAGTGGTTTAAGTTGAAATATTACTTAGATGCAGCAGTCAAGGCGGATAAAAAAGTTATTCAAACTTATGGAGGCCCTTGGTCCAATCATTTGGTAGCTACTGCAGCGGCTTGTCACGATATTGGTTTAAAATCCATTGGAGTGGTTAGAGGAGAAAAACCTAAAAAGATTTCTGACACACTAGAAGAAGCGCAAGCTTGGGGCATGAAAATTGAATTTGTGTCGAGAGAAAAATATGATCAGGAAAAAAGAAGACAACTAGAACCGCAAAAAGAAATGTATGTCATTCCAGAAGGTGGATATGGCGAAGTAGGAACAAAAGGTATCTCAGAAATTAGTGAGTACTTCTCAAACAAAAAGTATTCGCACCTGCTTTGTGCTGTCGGTACGGGTACGATGTTAGCAGGGTTCATCAATTCTATGCCTTCAACTTGTACCTGCCTGGGTATTCCAGTGTTAAAGGGAAAACAAGCCCTTGAAAAAGCGATTCAACCACTCCTTGCACCAGAAAAAATGAATTGGGAATTGAAAGAGGGATTTGAATGGGGTGGATACGCAAAACATCCTCCGGCATTACTACATTTCATGAATGAATGGTTTGCGCAAACTGGGATCCCTACTGATATCGTATATACAGGAAAACTATTTTATGCGTTTACCCAACTAGTAAAACAACAAACCTTTAAAAAGGGAAGCCGCATCTTGCTAATCCACAGTGGAGGCTTACAAGGAAACAGATCATTGGAGTCGCAACAACTCCTTTTTAATTAATCACTGAGGCTCCGTTGTATATTTGTATCGCCTGTTGCCCCTTATGCCAAAAAAGATTTTATACTTACTATTTTTCTACCTAGCGGCTACCAGTTGCGAAACTGTAATAGCACAACAGCCCCTTCCTGATTTTAGTGTGAAAGATATTGGAAAGGACCGCTATGTCATTAGTTGGGTCAACCATTACCCTGTCACCACGCAAATAACCATTCAACGATCTTTTGACAGCACCAGAGGCTTTAAAAGCATTTTGACGGTGCCTGATCCAACTACCAAACAAAATGGGTATGCAGACACTAAAGCAATCAATGATCACATGTATTATCGGTTGTATATCCTACTTCAAAATGGAGAGTATTTATTTACAGCCGCCAAACAACCGATAAAAGATTCAGTCATTGTTTTTATTGAGAACAAGCAAGTACAACCACAAACGCAAGTAGCCCCTCAACCCCAGGCACAACCCATCGCAAAGGAAACACTCCTCGTAAAGGAAACTCCCCCCGTAAAAGAGGAACGAGCAAACCGTACAGTTGCTCCCCCTTCAACAATTCCCGAAACCAAAGTGAATAGCACTAAAGAAAAGTTATTGGATACCATCACTGCCAACACGCCGGTGATCGCTCCGAACATTGAGGTCAAGAGAATAGAACCTGTTGTATATAGAATTACTCCCACTAGAGCGGGCGATTCAGCAAAAATTCCTACTGCGGTCACTACTAAAGAGGAGCCAAACGCATTTGCCCCTTCATTATTTGTATACGCACATCCTGATGGTAATATCAGAATCCAGGTGCCTAACCGAGCTCGATTAGCCCGTTATCGAATCAAATTTTTCGAAGCAGACAAACGATTTTTATTTGAGTTAAAGAATTTACCTGCCCCTAACTTTCAATTAGACAAAACCAATTTTTTGCATGCTGGCTGGTTCTTGTTTGAACTATACGAAGACAATCGACTGATTGAAAAGCATAAAGTGTACCTCGAAAAATCTTAACTAAATCGTTCTGATTTCTACCCCAAAAAGGTTGGAAAAATTTTGTAAAACTTTTTGTTTTACTTCTGCTACTGAAAGCGTTCTTCCAAGTTCCTTTTCTACCGATGTAACAGATTTATCAGGTATTCCACAGGGGACTATGTGATTGAAATAAGAAAGATCATTGGAAATATTGAGCGCAAATCCATGCATCGTCACCCACCGACTACAACGAACTCCCATGGCACAAATTTTTCGAGCACGCCCTGGTATACCCGGGTCTAACCAAACCCCTGTTTCTCCGATTGAACGCTCTCCATTCAATCCATATTCTTGTAAAGTCAAAATAATCACTTCTTCTAGTTCGCGCAAATACCGCCCAATGTCTCGATAAAACTGTTCTAAGTCAATAATGGGATACCCCACCAACTGACCAGGACCATGGTAAGTGATATCCCCTCCCCGATTAGTTTGAAAAAAAGCAATCTGCCGTTCCTTCAATTCTTGGTCATCAATCAATACATGCTCCTTTTTACCGCTTTTTCCCAATGTGTATACGGGGGGATGCTCCACAAATAACAAATGATGCGCAGGCAACAGCCCATTTGCCTTTTGGGCAATACTCTGCTGGAGCAGTTGTTCCTGCAAGGTCCATGCTTCTTGGTATTCCAATAAACCCAGCTCTCTAAATTGTACGACAGGCTTCATACCCTGCAAATTTACCTACAAAGAATGAAGCTTTACCTTTGTATCCATGAATGAGGAAAATCTCGATAATAAATTAGATAGTGCGGACGAACTGTTCGAGCGTTTTTCCTTGCAAGTGGACAAGGGGCAAGAGGCGTTACGGATTGATAAATTCCTGGCCAATCGGATTGAAGGAGCCAGCCGTAATAAACTCCAGCAAGCGATGAACCTGGGTATGGTACAGGTAAATGGAACACCCGTCAAAGCGAATTACAAAATAAAACCACTGGATCAAATTGTCATTTATTCTGATGTGAGTCCCGAGCAAACGGAAGTTGCTCCTGAAAAAATGGATTTGAATATTGTGTACGAGGATGATGATTTGATGGTTTTAAATAAGCCAGCAGGCATCGTAGTACACCCAGGTAGCGGCAATTATCATGGCACGTTGCTCAATGGAGTAGCCTGGTATTTACAACAAAAAAATCCTACAATTTCTGAAGAAAGTTTACCTCGCTTTGGTATGGTTCACCGAATAGACAAAAATA
>CAYFLE010000032.1:0-946 GCA_964343645.1 uncultured Chitinophaga sp.
CAAGTAGCCAACACCTGCCAGAAATTAGGAATTCCTTACGTTTTCAAAGCATCCTACAAAAAAGCAAATAGGACCAGCGCCAATTCATTCACTGGGATTGGGAACCAGGAGGCCTTGCAAATTTTACATCAAATAAAGACATCCCTTAACATTCCGATTGTCACAGATGTTCATACGGCTGAAGAAGCCGAAATAGCCGCACCTTATGTAGATATCTTGCAGATACCTGCGTTTTTGTGTCGCCAAACAGATCTATTAATTGCCGCTGCAAAAACTGGTAAAATTATCAATGTAAAAAAAGGACAATTCTTGAGTGGCCCCTCTATGGCATTTGCTGCAGAAAAAATAAGACTGGCAGGAAATGACAAAATTCTTTTAACTGAAAGAGGAACCACATTTGGATACCAAGATTTGGTAGTGGATTTTAGAAATATCCCTTGGATGAAAGAAATTGGCACCCCTGTGGTGATGGATGTAACCCACTCACTGCAGCAGCCTAATCAAACTGCGGGTGTGACGGGTGGTAATCCAACATTGATTGGAACAGTGGCAAAAGCAGCCATCGCCACGGGAGCAGACGGATTATTTATTGAAACACATCCCGATCCTGCGAATGCAAAAAGTGATGGAGCTAATATGCTTCCGCTAAATCAGCTGGAACCCTTACTTATTGAATTATTGAAGATCAGAAATGCCGTAACGAGTTAACGAAGATCCTCAATCGTTACGCCTGGAAATTTCCCTTTATCAAAAACAAATAATGCATCGGCAGCAGGAATATTCGTTTTAAGGGTGCTAACGGTATAAGAGTATCGATTACCTGCATTCTCTATTACTTTAGTACTATACATTGTTTTTGCAGCCTTGTCCACCCATACAAATACGGTATGGAAATTCTTGCTTTTATCGACAGGGGTTAGTTGAATTTCCTGCACCAACTTAGTGC
>CAYFLE010000032.1:1081-1293 GCA_964343645.1 uncultured Chitinophaga sp.
GTTTACCGTCACTTCATTGGCTGCCTTGTCATAATTCCAAACCGTAGTCCCGTTACAGAATATTTCCTGTCCACCAAAGCTTAATTTGTAACGAGTACCCTTCATCATAATATTGCCCGTTTTCGTAGACAACACTTTTCCTGCAGCATTTTCTACTTTGTAAGTAAACGTGGCCTGCACAGTTGCAAAAGTTTTGAAACGAGCACTCACGG
>CAYFLE010000032.1:1303-2386 GCA_964343645.1 uncultured Chitinophaga sp.
GACTAGCGCAAAGGTTATAAAAGTCAGATTTTTCATGTGGGTTGGCCTGCATGCGCAAGGCGGTGCAAAGATAACCTAAATCAGCCCATGTTTTCCAAAAGACGCTGAAGGTCGGCCTCTGTTTTAACTAATACATCCCGAGGCTTACTCCCTTGACTGGGACCCACTATCCCCGCTATTTCAAGCTGATCCATCAAACGACCAGCCCTATTGTATCCCAGTTTCATTCGACGCTGCAGCAAGGAAGTAGATCCAATTTGTTGCTGTACAATCATACGAGCCGCATCATCAAATAAGGAATCGCGCTCAGAAAGATCAATTTCGCCCCTCGCCTCTGCTTCTTTTTCATCGATGTATTCAGGTAATAAAAAGGCTTGAGGGTAACCTTGCTGTTCGCTGATAAAATCAACTATCTGTTCCACTTCTGGTGTGTCTACAAATGCACACTGTAAACGTGTCAACTCCCCATTATGTGAAATAAGCATATCCCCTTTACCAATCAATTGTTCGGCACCGCCCGTATCAAGAATTGTTCTGGAATCAATTTTGGAAGACACTTTAAAGGCAATACGAGCGGGGAAGTTTGCCTTAATCGTACCCGTGATAATATTAACAGAAGGACGTTGCGTAGCAATAATCAAATGAATACCAATTGCCCTTGCCAACTGTGCTAAACGCGCAATAGGCATTTCTACTTCTTTCCCTGCTGTCATAATCAAATCAGCAAACTCATCCACTACTAAAACAATAAACGGAAGATAGGTGTGCCCTTTTTGTGGGTTCAATTTTCGTTTGACAAACTTTTCATTATACTCTTTGATATTTCGCGCACCCGCTTCTTTTAATAAATCATAGCGGTTATCCATTTCAATACAAAGTGCATTGAGTGTATAAATAACCTTTTTGGTGTCAGTGATAATGGCATCTTCTTCCCCAGGCAATTTCGCTAAAAAGTGTTTTTCAATATGTCGATAAATACTGAGCTCCACTTTTTTGGGATCGATCAACACAAACTTCAATTGTGAAGGATGCTTTTTATAAAGCAACGAAACAAGAATGGCATTCAATCCCACCGACTTACCT
>CAYFLE010000032.1:2396-5843 GCA_964343645.1 uncultured Chitinophaga sp.
ATTTTCATTATCAATTCGCTTTCCAATTGCAATAGGGAGACTGTAGTTATTATGTTGGAATTTTTCGGAAGAAAGTAAGCTCTTCATGCTTACAATTGTCTTCTTCAGGTTAGGTACTTCAATACCAATCGTACCTTTTCCTGGGATTGGAGCAATAATACGAATACCCAAAGCCGCTAAGCTAAGCGCAATATCGTCTTCCAAATTTTTGATTCTAGAAATACGTACGCCTGGAGCTGGAACAATTTCATAAAGCGTCACCGTGGGACCTACTGTAGCACTGATCTTTTGTATTTCGATGGAGTAGTTACGAAGCGTGTTAATGATTTGCGTTTTATTACTCTCCAACTCACTGCTATCATGGATGATTTTTTCAGAGCCGTGTTGCTCCAATAATTGCAAAGAGGGATATTTATAATTACTCAGATCAAGCGTAGGTTCATACGGAGGGAGATTTTCTAATACCTTGGGTGCCGGCTCTTCCATTTCATCGGCGACTGTTTTAATTTCTAACTCCAGTTCACTATCGTCATCGGTATCGTCCGCAAGCGAATCACTGATTTCTTCCACCGGCATTTCCACCACGGGCTCAACAATTGGTGGAGCAGCCTCTTCGATGACTGGAGAAAGCTCAATAGGCGCCACAACAGGCAGTGCTGTTTCCTCAATCACCTCTTCCACTTTTTCAGTCAAATCGAGCACTGGCTGAACCTCCTCTGCTGAAGGTGGAATAGTCATGGATGTATCTTCCCGTAATGCATTGGGACGTACCCCTGCAGCATATAACTCATTCAAGGTTTGACCAGGAGCCAAAGGGACAAAATTATTTGAAGGTTCCTCTTCATTAGCCGTTTCATTTTCATCTATTACTCCATCACCTTTCTCGATGAGTTCATCAGTTGTGGCAGGCTCTTTTTTTGCAGGTAATTTAAAACTTGGATTGAATTGCCAAATGATATAGGCCGCAGCCACAAGAAATAAAACAGCCCCCGTTCCTACCACTCCAAAAATTCCTTCCAGCTCCGTTTTAATTAAATTTCCTACCCCCCCACCAAATGAAAACTCACTAGAACGAAAAATGTAGGATAAGGAAACTGATAGAACCGTAACACCGATGGTGACATATTTGAGGTTTCTCCAAATGGAAAACACACGCTGCCGGAAAAGCAAATTAACGCCAACAACAAAAAAGAAGGTACAAATTAAAAAAGAGGCAAGTCCAAATGCTTTATAAAAAAAGAAATGGGAAACCACGGCTCCTAATCGACCTAACCAGTTTAAGGCAGGCGTTTCCGAATCTAGTAAAGCGGAGAGTCCTTGCTGAGCAATCGCCTGGTCATCCTTCCAAGTAAATAAGTAAGAGGCAAAAGAAATAAAAAGAAAGAGAGACAAAATGATAAAGGAGATCCCAACGATTTTCCACGTACGTTCATCTTTTAAAATCCCCACTACATCTAGTTGGGCATCAGATTCCTTTTTAAAATCACGCAGGTCGGAATCTTTTTCCTTTTCCTTTTTAGAAGCACTTGATTTCAAACGGTTTGCCATCTAAACAAAGATAATTAGTTTGATGGTTTAAACTTAGCAAAAGAAAAGGCTAGTAATACCCAAGCGGTGATGAAGAATAGGCCACCAACAGGTGTAATCAAAACCACCCATTTTGACACCGGCAGTTGGTTGATGCGTAGATAGGTTAAAAAGTAGAGAGACCCAGAAAAACAAGCCAGTCCTGCCAAAAAAGATTGCCGAGCCCAATAGTTTAATATTGGGTGCGCAACTGTTGAAAGGGCGCCACAGATCAATAGCGCAATAGCGTGCCAAAAGTGATATTGCACAGCCGTTTGATAGGTATGAAGCACTTGGGCATCCGTAGTAATTTGCTGTAAACCATGCGCTCCAAATGCTCCTGCGGCCACAGCCATTCCTGCAAGTATGGATCCCAAAAATAGATTAGTTTTTTCCATGCTGGATTTGTTGAATAATCGGTAATAATTCCAGATTATCGTTAGTTACTTCAAAATCGGCTTGCTGATAAAAAGTCAATCGCTCTTGCAATTGTTCTTTTACATAATGATGCAATTGAGAGGCATCCAAGTTTTTCAATAATGGGCGACTTTCTTGATTTTTTTTCAATCTTTCTACTAAAACAGATTCACTGGGATTTAACCAAATTACTTTTCCCGCTCGCTTCATTTGTTGTAGGTTATCAAAAAAGCAAGGAGTTCCTCCTCCGCAGGCCATTATAAAATTTTCAGACCCGTTGAGTAGTTGTTGCAAGGTCTTATTTTCTATACTTCGAAACCCATCTTCGCCAGAGCGATCAAAAATAGCTTGGATAGACAGGCCCGTAGATAATTCAATTGCTTGATCTAAATCGATAAAGGGCAAATTGAGTTGCATCGCAACTTGCTTTCCACAATGGGATTTCCCAGCTCCCATAAACCCAATGAAAAAGACTCGCAATCAGAATTATTTAAATGCGTTGATACCTGTAATATCCATACCCGTGATCAATAAATGAATATCATGTGTTCCTTCGTACGTAATCACACTTTCTAAATTCATCATATGACGCATAATTGGATACTCTCCTGTAATTCCCATTCCGCCTAATATTTGTCGGGCATCTCTACAAATTTGAGTGGCCACTTCACAAGCATTTCGCTTTGCCATACTAACTTGTTGCGGTGTAACTTTTCCTTCATTCATTAACACACCAAGTCGCCAGTTTAGTAATTGCGCTTTGGTAATTTCAGTAAGCATTTCTGCCAATTTTTTTTGTTGCAGCTGAAAGGATGCAATGGGTTTGCCAAATTGTTCCCGCTCTTTTGCATAGCGTAACGCGGTGTCATAACAGTCCATAGCTGCGCCAATGGCTCCCCAAGCAATTCCATAACGTGCTTTTGTCAAACAACTCAATGGCCCCTTTAATCCTTTTACACCTGGAAGAATATTTTTCTTTGGCACTTTTACTTGATCAAAAACTAATTCGCCTGTTGCTGAGGCGCGTAAACTCCACTTTCCGTGTGTGGTTGGGGTGGTAAAACCCTCCATACCCCGCTCTACGATTAATCCCTTTATTTCGCCTGCTGGATCCTTAGCCCATACAATGGCCATTTGCGCAAATGGAGCATTACTAATCCACATTTTTGCTCCATTCAATATCACATACTCTCCTGCATCAGTAAAATGAGTAAGCATACTGGAAGGATCACTTCCATGATTAGGTTCAGTCAATCCAAAACAACCCAGCCACTCACCGCTAGCTAATTTGGGGAGATATAATTTTTTTTGTTCTTCGCTTCCATAAGCTTGTATGGGAAACATAACCAAAGAACCTTGCACCGAGGCAGTAGAACGAACTCCGCTATCTCCCCGCTCCAATTCTTGCATCATGATACCATAAGCAATATAATCTAACCCACCTCCGCCATATTCCTGTGGGAC
>CAYFLE010000032.1:5853-12453 GCA_964343645.1 uncultured Chitinophaga sp.
GAGTAATTCATCCAACCCAAAATAATCAGGATGTTGAAATAAATCGGTACGGGCTGCCATCGTAATCTTTTATATTCTACAAAAGTAGCAAACCATTTTGCAACTATCTTACTTAAAGGTAAGTTGCCATTTCTTGTTGATAGGCCTTGGCCGCCTCTTTAGCAGCCTCCGTAAAATCTTCTTTTGCAGAAGCATAAATGATGGCACGGCTGGCATTGACTAATAAGCCTACATCCTTATTCATTGCTTTTGTTGAAATTTCTTTCAAGCTTCCTCCCTGTGCACCTACCCCTGGCACTAGAAAAAAATGATCGGGACACAACTTACGGATCGAAACAAAGGAATCTGCCTGTGTGGCCCCAATCACAAACATTAAATTGGATGGATGGCCCCAAGTGGCCACTTTTTTAAGTACTTGTTCATAGAGCATTTCCTCGCCCACTGGTAGCAATTCAAAATCAGCCGCACCAGGATTAGAAGTCAACCCAAGTACAATGGTCCACTTGCCAGGAAAATCCAAGAAGGGAGTAACGCTATCCTTTCCCATGTAAGGAGCCACCGTAATAGCATCAAAGGGGAGTTGTTGAAAAAATGCACGTGCATATTGACGAGAAGTGTTCCCAATATCGCCACGCTTTGCGTCGGCAATCACAAAATGTTCAGAACCGATGTAGTGGACTGTTTTCTCTAACGTAGCCCAGCCGGCAACACCCATTGCTTCATAAAATGCAGTGTTGATTTTGTAGGCAACACAAAAATCTTTTGTCGCATCTATAATCGCTTTATTGAAAGCAAAAATTGGATCCGTTTCGTTTAGTAAATGTGGTGGTATTAAATCCAAATCTGAGTCTAAGCCCACGCACAGATAAGACTTTCTTTCTCGAATCAATTGAATAAGTTTATCGCGCGTCATAGTCTTACTTAAATTTAAACATTACATCGTTGCTGCAATTTTTTCTGCAGACAAATCGGCGTTACGCATGGCAATGCTTCTAACCACGCCTGCTGCAAATTGCTCAAATGCTTTTTTAGTGATAGAATCATCAGCCATCATTGCCGGCACGCCTTGATCGCCTCCCTCCCGAATAGATTGTACCAAGGGGATTTCACCTAAAAATGGAATATCGTATTCATCGGCCAACCGACGACCTCCTTGTTTTCCAAAAATATAATAGCGGCTCTCTGGCAATTCAGCTGGGGTGAAATAGCTCATGTTTTCAACCAGTCCAATGAGTGGTACATTTAATTGTGCTTGCCCAAACATCGCAATTCCTTTTTTAGCATCCGCTAGAGCAACATCCTGCGGGGTACTGACTATGACTGCTCCTGTTACCGGAACGGATTGCAACAATGTGAGGTGGATATCCCCTGTACCAGGAGGCATGTCAATTACCAGATAATCTAGCTGACCCCAATTTACATCGGTCACAAATTGCTTAACAGCACTGCTAGCCATCGGGCCGCGCCATACCACTGCATTTTTTTCATCCACCAATAATCCAATACTCATCAATTGAATTCCGAATCGCTCCAAGGGGACAATCATTCCCTTTCCATTCACTTCTTGCATCAGTGGTCTTTCTCCACGAACCCCAAACATTATGGGAACACTTGGCCCATAAATGTCTGCATCCATTAAACCCACTTGGGCTCCACCTTGGGCAAGTGCCAGCGCAAGATTCGCTGCGATGGTTGATTTCCCAACACCTCCTTTTCCACTAAACACAGCAATGATATTTTTTACTTGAGGAAGTACGGCACCCCCATCAGCCCTTTTCGAAGTTGTTTGCGCGGTGAAATTGACAGTTACAATTGCGGTTTTATCCACCAATAGTTTAACCGCATTCTCACAAGCGGTACGCATCATGTCTTTCATTGGACAGGCTGGCGTAGTTAAAACAACTGTGAAGGATACCTGATTGCCCTCAATCAAAATATCCTTAATCATATTGAGCGTAACCAGATCTTTTCCCAAATCGGGCTCTTGTACATTTCTTAGTGCGTCCAGGATCTTCTCCGTAGTCATAAATACTTGATAAATTCTTCACAAAGGTAGCTATTCGGAGGAGCATTTTGTTGAGGGGAAACCGGGAACTGACTAAATTTGGGCCCTTGCTAAAGCTTTTACGATACGGCTGTTTTTTTATATTGTTTGCACCTTTGCTTGCCCATGCACAATTTGAGTCAACTAGAGACTCTGTGGTTCAATTGTATGGGGTGGTGATGACCGCAGACAGTCTAGTAGGCATTCCCGCCGTTAGCATCATGGTCAAAGGGCAAAATCGAGGAACCTTGTCTAACAACCAAGGGGTTTTTTCTATTGTTGTTTTAAAAGGAGATGAGGTTGAATTTACCCACGTTAGTTACCTAGGTAAAAAGGTGAAAATTCCTCGCGATCTGGTGGGTAATCAATACGGGATTGTACAACTCATGGTGGCTGACACCGTTTATTTGCCCGCAACCGTATTGAAACCAAGACCTACCCCGGAACAGTTTGCACGCGATTTTGCAAATGTTCCTATTCCTGATGACCAATATGAAATTGCCAGAAAAAATACTAACGCCACTACGCGGAGAATTCTATTGCAAACAATTCCAGGAGACGGCGGGGAAGCCACACGCATGCAAATGAATAAAATTGCAAACAGGGCTGTTTACCAAGGGCAAGCACCTCCCATTAATATTTTAAACCCCATAGCCTGGGCTGATTTTATTCAAGCTTGGAAAAGGGGAGATTTCAAAAGAAAAAATTAAGAAGGATGAGAACAATGGCTGTTGTAGGAGCAGGAACCATGGGCAATGGAATTGCGCAAGTATTTGCACAAACAAATTGGAAAGTAACCTTGATTGATGTGCAGCAAATCCAACTAGACAAAGCCCTGCAAACAATTGAGAAAAATGTAGACCGACTTATCAGCAAGGGTAGCTTACCTGTTGAGGCCAAAGCAAAAACCTTACAAAATTTACATACGTCTACTTCCATAGAGAAAGGTGTACAAGAGGCATCGTTAGTGGTGGAGGCTGCCACAGAAAACCAAGCAATCAAGTTGGCTATTTTTAAAGAGATGGATCAGTTTGCTCCAGCTAATTGTATTTTGGCATCCAACACTTCCTCCATTCCCATTCAACTTATCGCACAAGCAACCAGTCGCCCCGAATTAGTGATTGGTATGCATTTTATGAATCCAGTTCCTATTATGAAATTGGTGGAAATCATCAAAGGACCAGACACCCTTGCTTCAGTGGCTGACACGATTGTTTCACTCAGTAAAGAGTTGGGGAAAGTCCCTTGTGTGGTAAATGATTTTCCAGGTTTTATCTCTAATCGCATTTTAATGCCCATGATTAATGAAGCCATTTGTAGTTTAGAGGAAGGCGTTGCTGGAGTGGCGGAAATTGACACGATTATGAAATTAGGCATGGCTCACCCAATGGGGCCTTTACAATTAGCCGATCTCATCGGATTAGATGTTTGTCTATCGATTATGCAAGTATTAGAAGAGGGATTTAAAAATCCCAAATACAAAGCAGCTAGTTTATTAAAAAAATTGGTTGAGGAAAAAAAGTTAGGGGTGAAAAGCGGAGAAGGATTTTATATATATCAAGTAGGGTCAAAGGAATTAGTGGTCAACCCATTATTCACGCATAGTTAGTCCAGCTAATGCAGAAAAGTGTTGTTTCACATCATCCCAATTTATCAATGGAACGCCCACTTGGAGTTGACAAAATAAGCCCTCTTCCATTTTTTCAATAGGGAGCGCATAATGTTTGATCCAACGGTATACTTCATGTTGGATGGTGTAATCAAACTCTAATTGTATCCACCTTAGTTTTGGTTTTTCTTCTATTTGCGCCTGCTGGATAGCCAGTGATGCCGCAGAGCGATATGCTTGAATCAATCCAGGAACACCAAGTAGTGTTCCTCCAAAATATCGTACCACTATTACTGCTGCATTGACTAACTCAGCACTTTCTAACTGACCGAGTAAAGGGCGCCCTGCAGTTCCCGCAGGCTCGCCATTGTCTGAACATCGCCAATCAGCTCCTTCCTCCCCTACTCGAAAAGCAAAACAATAATGAGAAGCCTTAGGATGTAAATCCATGATAGCTTGATATCGTTCCTTGAAGAGGGTTCTGCTATTTACCTCAAATGCATACCCAACAAAACGACTCCCTCGATCTAAAAACTCCCCTTTTCCAGTTTTGATAATTGTTTTATAGGTGTAGCCCCCCATGTAGACAAATCTAACAAATAGAATCGGGCAGTTTGAAAAAGATGCATGTAAGTTTGCAGCCATGAAAGTGATTGAGGCAGCAAAATGGATTGAGAATGAATTAGCCGATGGGCACGAAATAGCAGAATGTGCAGCCATAAGTAGAACCCTATTATTACATCATTTCAACGAGGAACCAAAAAACTGGATAAAAATTCAACAGGCAGTCCTCTCTCCTTCACACATTTCAAAACTCACTGAACAAATCAAAAGACTTCAACAACATGAACCCTTGCAATATGTGTTAGCGGAAGCTTGGTTTTGTAATTTAAATTTTACAGTGGGACCTGGCGTGCTTATTCCAAGACCTGAAACAGAAGAATTAGTGGAATGGGTGATTAGTCATTGTCGATTCCCGATCCAACAACTCAGCTTACTTGATATTGGTACTGGAAGTGGTTGTGTCGCCATTGCATTAAAAAGAAGAATGAGAGCAGCCACGGTTTGGGCAATTGATAAAAGCACTAACGCATTAGACATTGCAAAGAACAATGCGAATAGACTTGGCACTCCCATTTCATTCAAAGAGATGGACATTTTGGATGAAACGCAGTGGGAAAATTTACCTGCATTTGATTTGATTATTAGTAATCCACCCTATATATCAGTAGAGGAAAAAGCTGAAATGACTAAACAGGTGCTCGATTATGAGCCCTCTATGGCTCTATTTGCTATCAACAATGACCCCCTACTCTTTTATAAAAAAATAACCTCCCTTTTTCTTCTTAGAAAAAATAAAGGAGCCCAGCTATTTTTTGAACTCAACCCCAAGTACGCGTTAGCGATTGCACAACTATTCCAAGAAAGTGGATTACTAGTTGAACTAAAAATGGATATGCAAGGAAAAAATCGGATGATCAGAGGATGGATGGACTAATCGATGCGCGCCACCACTTTTGCCTTTTCTTTTTTAGCTAACAACATGATACGGTAGACTTCTCCATAAAAAGCTGTGGTGTCAGCATTGATGACTACTGTAGGCGTATCAGTCTGTGTTCGGTATTTAGCAATTTCTTTCGCCAATAAAGAGTCAAAACCAATGGAGGTTACTGGTGTGGTTCCAATATAAAACTGTTGGTTTTTATCAATGGAAACCATGATTTGCTGTTTCGCTTTTGTGTCTCGACTTCCTTTGGGTAATCCTACTTTAATCACATTAGGATTTGCCAACGTAGCAACAATCAAAAAGAACATCAATAAAATGAATAGGATATCATTTAGGGAGTCCGTAAAGACTTCAGATTCTTGATTCCTTTTTTTTCTAAATCGCATTAGGAAGCTTGTTGCTGAGTGGGTTCCTGTAATAAATCTAAGAAATCGGCTGACGCAGCCTCCATTTGATGACTGGCCTTGTCAATTTGAGTATTCAAGTAACTATGCCCTAAATAGGCTAACAAACCAATGGCAAGACCCGAAATAGAGGTTACCAATTTTGTATAAATCCCTCCTGCAATAGTAGCTACTTCAAATTCATTAGTGGTATTAATGGCAGAGAACAATTGCATCAATCCCACCAGTGTTCCTACAAACCCGAAAATGGGTGCAGCCTTTGAGATGACAGAGAGAATGGTTAGATTTTTTTCCAACTTGTACATTTCTAAGACCCCTACATTGTCCATACTTGTTTCAATTCGATCTAAAGGCTTTCCAATTCGCTGGATACCCTTGTCGATAATGCGAGCCACCGGATTATTGGTGTTTTTAGTAAAACTTTTAGCAGCTGCCACATTACCCGTAAGTAAATGATCTCGGATAATGTTCATAAAGTTATCATCTACTCTTCCTGCCGCACGAATCGCCATATAACGCTCAATAAACACATAGACAGCAAGAATAAACATGATGCCCAATGGAATCATGATCCACCCACCCGTAGATAAAAGTTCCCAAAGACTTAGGAATCCGTCCTTGTTTACATCACCAGCCACACTTGTAGCTTTTACAGGAGCTGAGTCAACGATTTGTAAAAATTGTACCATAGCGCAAAATTGGTCGTAAATGTAGTTGAATAACGCTTTTTCGATTAATCTATTGTACCGGCCTGTTTAACCATGAGAGCTTGGATTTGCTTCATCGTTCTTTCCATTCCATCGGCACTGCCATCCAAGAAGATCACATTTCCTTTTCCATACTCCGCAAAGTTTTTGATGGCTTCCGTCCACATGCTAAATAAAATGACATTAGTGTCCAAATTAGCGAGCTTTAATTGTTCAGCAGCTTCTGTCATACCCATGGCCACTTCTTTTCTAAATAATGCGACGCCTTGTCCTCTTAAGCGGGCCGCTTCTTTTTCAGCCTCAGCAGAAATTTTGATAGCATTCCCATC
>CAYFLE010000033.1:0-12413 GCA_964343645.1 uncultured Chitinophaga sp.
GCGATAAAAATGTCTTTGCATCCAAATACACCGCATGCCCGCCTGCTGGTTGCATCACGGGAACACCTGCTGCTACTAATTTTTCGGTGAGGTATTCCATGCTTCGTATTCGATACTGCAAATAACTTTCATCCATCACTTCTTCCAATCCAATGGCAATGGCTTCTAAATCACGACCGGCTAGTCCACCATAGGTGGGAAATCCTTCGGTGATGATGAGTAGGTTGCGACATTCCATCGCCAATGCATCATTGTTCATAGCTAGGAATCCACCGATATTGGCAAACGCATCTTTTTTTGCACTCATGCTACACCCATCGGCGTACGAGAACATTTCTTGCGCAATAGCTTCGATGCTTTTGTTTTCGTAGCCCTTTTCTCTTTTTTTGATGAAGTAGGCATTTTCTGCAAATCGGCAACAGTCAATAAAAAGCGGGAGCTGGTGTTTTTTACAGATTGCGGCCACTGCTTTAATATTTTCCATACTCACCGGCTGACCCCCACCAGAATTATTGGTCACCGTGATGATCACCATAGGAATATTTTCCTTCCCAACTTTTTCAATCGTGGGTTCTAGTGCCGCTACATCCATATTCCCTTTGAAAGGCGCGGCTACTAATGGATTTTTTCCCTCGGCACATAGTAAGTCAATTCCTTCAGCACCAGAAAATTCAATATTGGCACGAGTTGTATCAAAAAGGGTGTTGCTAATAAAATATTTTCCTTTGCCACCTACTGCGGTAAAGAGAATTTTTTCAGAGGCTCTACCTTGGTGCGTAGGAATAATATATTTCATGCCGGTGATTCGCTTCACCACCGATTCAAAATGATAAAAGCTGGGGCTTCCCGCATAGGATTCATCTCCTTCCATAATGCCCGCCCATTGACGGCTACTCATGGCTGAGGTGCCACTGTCTGTTAATAAATCAATGAGTACATCGCGCGAAGCAATGCTGAATACATTGTAATCTGCTTTTTGTAAAATCGCTTCTCGTTCTTCGCGGGTGTTGAAATAAATAGGTTCAACAGACTTGATCCGAAACGGTTCAATGATTGTTTTAATTGGCATGCCGCAAAAATAGCAAATAGATCTTACCCTCTCTCGTAGTAGGGGATCTCGTCCTGACTCACTGAGTCCAGTTGTTGCCAGTAGGCGGGGGTTACTATTTGGCCCTCTTTTGTTTTGAGTGCTCTGCCGTAAATGGCATTAATGGGATTGAATGTATAATCAGTGACGCCAATGGTAAATGTGCTGGGTGCAGAAGGAACAGTTTCGTTTTCGTCAGTCGCCGCAGGTGCTGCTGTTTTAGGGGGTGGACTGGGGATGGTTTCAACTGCATAGCCATTGAACGCTAGCAACGCTTTTAAAAAAGCAACCCGTTCTGCGGATGCATTTTTTTCAACGATCGCACACTTGACTCCGTTCAGTTCTTCAAATTCGTGATTCTTATTAATCGCCATGGTACTAGAGATTGATCAGTTTTGAAATAAAGTCATACACGGTACCCCAAACACCTGCAATGATGATGCCCGCTGAACAAATGATCAATCCCAATTTTACAGCAGGTTGAATAGGTAGTGGTTGAATGGGACTTTCAGCAGCGCCAGCAAATACAGCACGCACGACGCGCAAATAGTAATAAAGGGAAATTATCATGTTAAGCGCGGCTACTAAAATAAACCAGTATGCGGCATTGGTGCCACCTGCAGTGAGTAAATAAAGTTTGCCAAAAAATCCAGCAGTGGGTGGAATGCCTGCAAGAGAAAACAAAGCAATGACCAAGACCCAACTTAAAAACGGATTGTTTTGGTAGAGGCCATTATAGTCTTCTATTTGTTCTTTATTGGTATGTGCACTGATCACGGCTACTACCCCAAAAGCTGCTAGGTTGGAAAAAATATAGATCAATATAAAATAAAGTACCGACGCAAAGGCGCCCACATTGTTACCGGTCATGCCCACTAAAATAAAACCAACCTGTGCAATAGAGGAGAAAGCTAAAAATCGTTTGATATTTTGTTGGCGAAGGGCAAAAAGGTTACCAATTAATAAAGTGATCAAAGCTAAAATTACCAATACAGAATACCACAGTTCTAAATAGGATTGAAATATCCGATATAAAAATGTCATGAAAACAAAGGCCGACGCTCCTTTGGAAATTACCGACAAATACGCGGTAACCGGTACAGGGGCTCCTTCATATACATCCGCAGTCCATAAATGAAAAGGAACAATGGAAAGTTTAAAGGCAAATGCTGCTACTAAAAAAACAAAGGATAACAATTGTAGTGTGGAGCCATTTAATTGCGAAGAAAGCGTTGCAAAATCAAGCGTTCCGGTAGTACCATAGACCATTGAAATACCAAATAATAATATAGCCGAGGAGAATGCGGAGGATAAAATCAATTTGATGGCGGCTTCAGACGCTCGCTTACGCTCCAAATCAAAATTCGCGAGGGCTGCCACCGGAATAATCGCTAGCTCTAGTGATAAATAAAATAATAATAAGTGACGGCTGGATAACAAGAAGAAGAAGCCTAATAGGGAGGAGAGAAGTAATAAAAAGAATTCGGATAAATGCGGACATTTTTTCAGCCAATCCGACATCACCAGTGATAATAAATATACACCTCCACTCAATAAATTCTTTTCAAAGACGACTAGGTTGTCAGTGTAAAACATTCCACCAAAAACAGAGCCATTTACATTGGCTACAAAGCCGGCGATAAAATTTAAAAGCAGCAGTAATTGTATCAACGGCAAAAGGGTATCGTTGGCAATTCCTTTGCCAATTTTTATAAAAAGCAATAAAAAGATGAGTCCAGTTAGGATCATCTCAGCTTTTAGGAGGGTAAGTAGTTCAATCATTCGTATAAATTATCCGTTGATCCGATTTATAATGTGAGCACTACCAGGTTCTAACAACGCCACGAGCCAATTGGGAGCAATACCAATCGCTAAAATGGCAAGTACTAAAATAATGGCCGCTGCTTTTTCATTCCAATTAGCGTCAGTTAATTGTGCGTGTGCTCCTTGAATGGGTCCCATTGCCGTGCGTCCAACCGCACGTAAAATATAGACCGCTGTTACCACAATAGAAAAAGCTCCTGCTAAAGTTGCCGTGCGGTGAAACCAGTCATTTTTTTCCCAGCCTCCTACAAAAACTGTCATCTCCGCTACAAAACCACTGAGACCAGGTAATCCAAGCGAGCAAAGTCCCACAATAAAAAATATCGTTGTGATAAAGGGTAAATTTTTCATCAACCCGCCCATCTCTTCTACTTGGCGCGTGTGCGTGCGATCATAAATCATGCCAATGACTGCAAAGAAAAGAGCCGTCATTAATCCATGCGAAACCATTTGTAATAGGGCACCTGTAATAGCCGTTTGGGTGAGTAAGCCAATTCCCAAAATACTAAAGCCTACATGGCTGATAGAGGAGTAAGCATTGATATACTTCAAATCTTTTTGCATCATGGTCGCAAAGGCGCCATATAAAATAGCGATCGCTGCTAATACAATAATCCAATTCGAGTTGAGTTTCGCACCTTGTGGTAATAAATACGTGGCTACGCGCAAACAACCATAACCACCCAGCTTCATCGAAATACCTGCTAAAAACATGGAACCCGCAGTAGGAGCGGAGGAGTGTCCGTCTGGCACCCAAGTATGAAAAGGAAATAAGGCGGAGAACACACCAAACCCAATAAACAATAAGGGAAATAAAATTTGTTGAATGGGGACAGGAATAGACAATTGAGCAATCGCAATGATATCAAAACTATAATTAGCTGTGAAGTAAAGACCTAATATTCCAACCAGGATTAAGGCGGATCCTCCCATCAAAAGTAGGGCAAGTTTATTGGCACTGGCTTCTTTTTTCCCACTTCCCCAAATAACAATGAGTAAATATTTAGGAATAACCGAAAGTTCCAAGAAAAAGAAAAGCACAAACAAATCAAATGAAATGAAAAACCCATAGGCGCCTAGGGCAAGTAATAATAATAGAAAATAAAACTCACGGGTCATTTTAGAAACATTCCAGGATACTAAAACGCCTGCAATAACGACCAAGGAGGTCAACAAAATCATCGCCACCGAAATCCCATCCACGCCCCAATGAAGATGAATGTTCCAGCTGCGTACTAGCACATGATCTTGCTCAAATAATAAAGTAGCAGTATTGCCAGCTGTTCGTTCGGTGGTGTATTGGATAAAAAGGAGAACCGATAGGATCAACTGTCCCAATGAACCGCCGAGTGCAATCCCTTTTACCTGCGCGGCATTGCGTGCCAATAAAATCAATAAGGCAGTAATGGCGGGTAGAGCAATTAAATAAAGCAGATTCATGCGGGTTGATTCATTTTAAAACCAGTTAAATAAGATCAAACAAATCAGCAATAAAATCCCGATGAAAAAGATCAGTGCATACGACTGCAATTTTCCGGATTGTAAATTTTTGATTGCTGCAGCTAATTGAGTGGTGCCAGAACCGGTTGCCCTCACTAATCCATCAATCACTTGTTTGTCAAACCAGGCAAAGGGTTGTCCGATGTACTTGAATAAAATCTTTTTGGTGATAAAAAGATAGACTTCGTCAATATAAAATTTATGATAGGCTGAACGGTAGAAAACGCCAAGGGATTGACTAATTCGTGTGGGTGTTTCAGTTGGTTTTTTATAGAACAGATAGGCCAGTAAAATACCCATAACTCCGATCGCCACCGGTGCAATAGAAAATCCAAGATGAATTTCGCTGTGTAAGGGCAGTCCATCACTGCTTACAAAATTTCCAAAGGGAATAAGACCTGCGGATATAGAACCTACTGACAAAATCAATAAGGGGGCCATCATCCATATACCTCCTTCTCCGTGGGTAGGTGAGGAGGACGAAGCGGGTTTGTTCCAGAAAATTGAAAAATACAAACGGAACATATAAAATGCAGTCAGTCCTGACGTGAATAAAGCCACATAGTAGATGGCAGGAAACCGTTGCCAGGCCGCTAATAAAATTTCTTCTTTACTAAAAAAGCCTGCAAAAAAAGGTACACCTGCAATGGCTAAGCAAGCAATCAAAAAACTGAAATGAGTAATCGGTAGTTTACGGGCAAGTCCACCCATATCTTTTAATTCGTTGCTATGAACGGCGTGTATAACCGAACCTGCTCCTAAAAAGAGAAGCGCTTTAAATAAAGCATGCGTAAACAAATGAAATAAAGAAGCTGTGTATCCTAATCCTTGTTCTCCTCCGTAGCTAGATACGCCTAGCGCAAAAAGCATAAATCCGATCTGAGACATGGTAGAGTAGGCAAGTACGCGTTTGATATCAGTTTGTGTACACGCAATGATTGCTGCAAACACGGCTGATAGGGCTCCTACCCACGCAATGAGGGCTAATAACTGTGGCGCACTAATTGCATAAATGGGAAATAATCGAGCCACTAAATAAACACCTGCTACTACCATGGTGGCTGCGTGGATCAATGCAGAAACAGGTGTGGGCCCTTCCATGGCATCTGGCAACCATATATGCAAAGGGAACATGGCACTTTTACCGGCTCCTCCAATGAAAATCAACCCTAATCCCCATGCAAGTACTGAAGCGCCTAAAAACTGAGTAGTTTGTGCATGTACTAAGGGTGCAGCGCCCGGAGTGGTGAAAGCGGTGATGAGTTGTTGAAAGTCTAAGGTGCCCGCTTCGTTCGATAAAATCAATATGCCAATCAAAAATCCAAGATCGGCGAAGCGTGTAACAATAAATGCTTTTTTACTGGCTGCCACCGCAGCGGGTTTTTGAAAATAAAATCCGATCAGTAAAAAGGAAGATACGCCCACTAATTCCCAAAAAATATAAATCTGAAATAAATTGGAAGACAGGACAAGTCCCAGCATCGAAAACGTGAACAAGGATAGATAGGCATAGTAAATACCAAATCGTTCTTCCCCTTTCATATAACCGAGACTATAAATATGTACGAGTAATGAAATGAAGGTGACAACTAAAAGCATCATCACCGAAAGCGAATCAATGAGGATGCCCAAATTGATTGCATAGCCAGTGGCAAACGGCAGCCATTGAATAACAAATGGAATTTGCGTTTGATAACCTTGTGTCGGATCTACTTGGGAAAAATAATGATAGGCTGTTTGTACAGCTAGTAAAAAAGATCCACTCATTAGGAGGGTGCCTATTACACCTGCTACCTTTTCTAAACGTTTTTTGCCCAATAGTCCCAACACTAAAAAGCCCAATAAGGGAAGCAGCGGTATTAAAAGGAGGTTCGTGGCGTTCAGCATGGGATTAATACTTTAGTTCGGAGGCGTCTTCTACGTCAATAGAAAGACGAGAACGATAAAGGTTAATGATAATCGCAATACCCACTGCTGCTTCAGCTGCAGCAATGGCAATAATGAATAAAGAAAAGAAGATGCCCTCTAACTGACCGGGCCACACATATTTATTAAAAGCAACAAAATTTAAATTGACACTATTGAGCATGAGCTCCACACTCATCAGCAGGGTGATCAAGTTGCGTCTTGTTAAAAATCCATACACCCCAATAAAAAAGAGGGTGGTGCTAAGGGCAAGTAGATGGAGGAGTCCAGGCGCTGTCATGTTATTGCGAAATAGAGTTTGAAGAAGTTGGTTTTTTTAAGGCAATTACAATACAGCCAATCATAGCAGCGAGTAATAAAATGGAAACGAGTTCAAAGGGTAACGCATAGCCTCCTTTTTCCGTTTGCAATAAGGCGTTACCAATAGCGCGAATACTGATTTCAGTTTGGGGAGTGGTCGTTTGAAAACCGTACTGGATAACTTGTACTAAGGTTAGCGCCAACCCACAAAACGCAGCGAGTAAGGCAAATATCACACGGTCGGTAGGAGGAGCGGGAAGTTTTTCGCCGGTTTGTTGCGTGAGAAAAATAGAAAATATGATTAGAACTACGATGCCGCCTACGTATACAACAATTTGCACAGCTGCAATAAATTGTACGTCTAGCCAAAAGTAGAGTCCGGCTACGCCAATGAGAGAAAAGAGTAGGGAAATGGCTGCTCGGAAAAGTTGTCGGCTGGTGACTGCAATCAAACCACAGCCGAGCGTTAGTAACGCGATTAAATAAAACAAGATAGTGGATCCGCTAAGCATTATTCTACGCCCTCCATAATTTTAGAATCAGGTTTATTCAACACTTTGATTAGGTCGTTTCGATTAAATACGCTGTGTTCAAATGTTTGAGCCATTTTGATTGCATCCGAAGGGCAGGCTTCAATACATAAATTGCAAAGCGTGCAGAGTTCTAAGTGATAGACCAGTTTATCAATAGCTTTTTTCTTTTTCCCCTCTGGGGTGATATCAAATTTGGTAATCACTTTGATGGTCCCATTGGGACAAGCTAATTCACAGGCGGTGCAACCCGTGCAGCGGTGTTCGTTTATTTCATTATGCGGCATCACCACTTCACCTTTGAATCGCTCGGGTAACACAAGTGTGTGACGATTGTCGGGATACTCTTGCGTAATGATTTCCTTATGATGCGAAAAATAATAAAACGTCGTGCGCAGTCCTGTCCATAGTGAACAAAGGGCACTCCATACCTCTTTGATATAGCGTATCAGATACATAAACTATTTTAATGTCTTCCTTAAAAATGCCAGCCCAAGATTGCGAGTAGTGTAACTAGTAATAAGTTCACTAATCCAATCGGGAGCAGGTATTTCCATTCTAATTGTAGCAACTGGTCAATCCGCAAACGGGGAAATGTCCAGCGAAACCACATGATTAGAAATATGAGGAAGAATGTTTTTCCAAAAAACCAAAGGCTACTCGGAATCCAATCCATCACTTGATTAAACGCAGTCCAGTTGCCAATATGCAGCGGCATCCATCCGCCTAAAAAAAGTGTAGCGCCTACGGCACACACAATAAATACATTGATATATTCTGCTAAAAAGAATAAGGCAAACTTCATTCCCGAGTATTCGGTGTGAAAGCCAGCTGTCAATTCACTTTCTGCTTCCGCTAAATCAAACGGAGCTCGGTTAGTTTCGGCAGTTACTGCGATAATAAAAATGATAAAAGAAATGAGTACAGGAATATGCCCTTTGAAAATCCACCATCCATTTTCTTGAGCCCGAATGATATCTGATACTTGTAAACTTCCCGTGAGCACGACAATAGATAAAATAGAAAGACCGGCAGATAGTTCATAACTCACAATCTGTGCGCCACTGCGCATAGCGCCCATCAAGGAATATTTATTATTACTCGACCAGCCGGCCATCAAGATGCTAATCACCATAATAGACGAAACTGCAGAAATATACAGTACGCCAATATTGAGATCCCATAATTGAAAATCCTTGGCAAAAGCAATGGGTGCCATCAGTAGCATCGCTACAATCATGGCGAGGAAGGGAGCGAGGTTAAATAAAAATTTATCGGCTCCATCGGGCGTTAGTCCTTCTTTGACAATCAACTTTAAGGTATCTGCAAGTGATTGTAAAAGTCCCAATGGGCCCACCCGGTTAGGTCCTCTACGAATTTGCATCCAAGCCGCTACTTTTCGTTCCATCAGCACCAATACCAATCCAAGTAAGGCAAATAGTGTGATAACGGCTACGCCAGCAAGAACCATTTCAATCACCAAGGTCCAGGTGTCATTGAACTGCGTGTGCAGCCATTGATCTATAAAATCTGCTATGGTTTTAAAGCTCCACATCTTATCGATCTATATCAGGTATTACTAAATCTAAGGTTCCCATCATGGCGACCAGGTCTCCAATTTTACTTCCTCTTGCTATATGATCAAGCACCGATAAATTAGAAAATCCAGGCGAACGGAATTTTATCCGGTAGGGCGTTGTTCCCCCTTCGCTCACAATATAAACACCCAATTCCCCTCTTGCTGTTTCTACGCGATTATAAAATTCTCCCTTGGGTAATTTTAATACCGCTTTTGTTTTAGCTTGAAAATCTCCCTCAGGAATTTGATCAATTAGTTGCTCAACAATACGAATGGATTGTTCCATTTCGCGAATTCGAACTTTATATCGTGCGAGTGAATCGCCACCGCTTTCCAGGATTTCGTCAAATTGTACTTGCTGATAAATTTCGTAAGGATAATGCTTGCGCACATCACAACTTACGCCGCTGCCACGCGCGGTAGGGCCGGTACAACCATAGCTGATCGCGTCTTCGGCTGACAAAACACCGACCCCTTTCATTCTGTTTTGAAATATTATATTTCCGGTAACGAGTTCTTCAATCTCTTTTGCTTTTTCTTTCCATTGAGTAATGAAACGCTTGACTCTTGCCTGAAAGTTGGGATGAATATCCTGCATCACACCACCCGGCACCATATAATTCATGGTCAATCGAGCGCCACAGGTTTCTTCCATAATATCATTGATACTTTCTCTTTCACGAAAGGCGTGAAAGTAAGGTGTGAACGCGCCCAAATCCATACACATGGCGCCCCACCATAATTCATGAGAGGCAATGCGTGTGAGTTCGTCCATGATCACACGGATCACTTGAGCCCGTGCAGGAACTTCTACCTGCAATCCTTTTTCAACGGTGAGTGCACAGGCATGATTATTGATATGCGAAGAGAGATAATCCATTCGACTGGTTACATAAATAAATTGCCGATAACTCAGGCTCTCACACATTTTTTCAATCGAGCGATGGATATAACCTAAATGCGGTTCTACTTTTTTAATCGTTTCACCTTGTAAGGTGATGACTAAGTGTAACACACCGTGGGTAGCCGGATGCTGCGGACCTACATTGATAACGAGTTCCCCTGCATCACTGCCTAGTTGTCGTGTATCTTTTAAGATGTCGGTGGTTTGATACATGTTATAGTTTGATCATGTTCACGGGGTCATCAAAATCTTTTCGTAAGGGATTTTTTCCTTCCCATCCGTCTGGTAAAATCAATAAGCGTAAATCGGGATGCCCTTGGAAATTCACTCCAAATAATTCATATACTTCCCGCTCATGAAATTCGGCTGTTCTCCACCTATCGGATACGGTATCAATCACGGGATTTTCGCGATCTAATTTTACTTTGACAACAAAATCATGCCGATGCTGCGTCGATCGCAGGTGATACACCATGGTGAGATGTGTTTTCCAATCTACACAGGTCAAACAAAATAAAAAATCACAGTGCCAATCGGGATGCGTGCGAAGGTGGTTGGCGATTTGTTTCCACTCGGATGCTTCCACTTGAAAAGCTGGCCAATCTAAATTTTCCTCTGCTACCGCAGAAGGAAATTGCGCAATAAAATTTTCTTTAATGGCTTCCGGTGTCATGGATGAGTTTGAAGGGAAGACGCTCTGATTTGTTCGCGCGTTTGTCCACTTTTAATTTTTTGTTGTAAAGTGATCAATGCATGTAGCAATGCTTCGGGTCGGGGAGGACAGCCCGCTACATAGACATCCACCGGAATAACGTGATCGGCTCCTTTAATCACTGAATAGGTATTATAGAAAAAAGGTCCACCGCTAATCGCACAGGCGCCCATTGCAATTACATATTTGGGATCCGCCATTTGATCATATAATCTTTTCAAAACCGGCCCCATTTTATTGACGATGGTGCCTGCTATAATAATTACATCGGCTTGACGAGGAGAAGCTCTGGCTACTTCAAATCCAAATCGTGAAAAATCGTATTTGGCAGCAGCGGTTGACATGTATTCAATGCCACAACAACTAGTCGCAAAAGTGAGTGGCCAAAGTGAATTGGAGCGCGCCCAGTTAATGAGGTCGTCTAACTTGCTCAATAGAATACCTCCACCGGGAAGTTCTTTTACTTCCCCAGGAAAAGGTTGATTGCCATGCGTAGCGGCAATGGTCGCATTGTTTACATCCATTTGAGCGCTCCTTTACGATGTGCGTATAAAAATCCTAAAAACAAAATGAAAAAGAAAATCACTATTTCAACAAGGGCCACCCATCCCATGCTTTTAGCTACTACGGCCCAGGGATACAAAAACACTAGCTCCACATCAAAAATCAAAAACAGTAATGCAAATAAATAATAGCCCACATTCAATTGAATCCAGGTTTTTCCCTGAGTAGGAACCCCGCATTCGTAGGCTTGTCCTTTTTGAGGATTGGTGGTGGGCTTTACTATAAGTTTAGAAAGTAAAATAGCAATGCCCGAAAAGGCAATGGCAGCAATGATCAGTACAATAAGAGAAGCTCCTCCCATGAAAAGGGGTTTCTACGAATTTATGGATTCGGAGCTGAAAACGAACAGTCTGTTAGGTGAAGTTATCCGCAGCAATTAACACTGGGGATCATCCGTAAATTTCGCGGTGGATCTGCTTTTTGTCATACCCCAATGCCTGTATGCGGGTAATGGCTTCGTCTATCATATTTTTCCAGCCACAAAGCAGGAATTGCGCCGGTTGTTTGGCTTGACAAAGTTCTTCATATACGGGGTGAACATAGCCACTGCGTCCCTCCCAATTTTCACGAGACAGGACAGGATGGTAATGAAAACCTGGAAAATTCTTTTCTAGTTCTTTTAGTTCCTGATAATACAGCAGGTCTTCTTTTTTTCTGCAACCAAATATCAAGTGTAGTTGACCAATGGGCGTTTGTGTTTCATATAGGTAACGTACCATACTGCGAAACGGCGCAATGCCTGTTCCGGTGCAAATGAAAAACGTATCGATGCTGAGATCCGTGGGTAAACCAAACACACCCTGTGGTCCCCGAAAAGGGATTTCCGTTCCTACTTGTACTTCATCAAATAAATGAGAAGTGCCCGCACCGCCTTCTGCTTTTACAATCAATAATTCAAAAGTATTGGTGTGATCAGGGCAGGAGGCAATGGAATAACTGCGCCATCTTTTATTGGGCTTTTCATGAATGGGTAAATCCAGGGTAACAAATTGGCCGGGTTTGAAGTCTACCACATCTAGTTCTGCCACTTCAAACCAAAATTGTCGGGTAGTAGGGGTGTGATCGGCAATTCGGATCACTTTTCCTTTTCTCCAGGGTAATAAAGCCATGTTTTTGTTTGCGCAAAGTTACCAAGAAATGCAATTATCTTTGCGGCGCGGAAATGAGTGTACAGGAACTGTTGACAACTTACCAGCGTGACCCCCGCCTTTTACAATTGGCGGACAGGATTGCTTTGCCTGGACCGCAAGAAACCACCCTAACAGGATTACAAGGATCTTCGCCCGCATTTGTGTTGGCAGCTTGTTTTTCAAATGAAGCGCTTGCCGATCATAATCATTTAGTGATTTGTAATGATGCAGAGGAAGCGGCCTATTTTCAAAATACGCTGGAGAGTATCACTGGAGCACTAGATCTTTTTTATTTCCCGTCCTCCTATAAAAACAGCAAGAACTTTCGGTTACTCAATCCCTCCCATGTGATGTTGC
>CAYFLE010000034.1:0-3999 GCA_964343645.1 uncultured Chitinophaga sp.
CTATGTTCCTTCATCAATTGATCCATCAATTGAATCGGAAGCAGCAAGATCTCAGCTTCCTCTTCCGCTACTGCAGTGATTTCACTTGATTTGGCTTGTAAAGCACAAATCATTGATACAGCACAGGCTTGTCCTGGTCCGAGATAATACATCAAAAACTCTCCTCCATCTGGTCCCTCTCGATAAATCTTTACACGCCCTTCTGTGATTAGTGCAGTAGATTTAATAAACTGTCCTGTTCGCATAATAATTTCTCCCTGTTGAAATTTCTTAAGCGTTGATTCTTTTTCAATCAATTCAATCAGTGATGGATCAAAGTCGGTAAATAATTTTTTCCAGTCCATAAAAGCTTAACTTAAAATTATCTCCATCTTCATGCTTCTGCTTCCTTTGATCAAAAAATGGGTGTGTTGAAAATTTTGTTTTTGATACCAGTCGGCTGCTTCTTTTGCGGTTGAAAATTGCAAATAGGGGTGTTGTACCTGTGCAAATTGATCACCCACTAGAACAACGGCTTGAAAGGAGCAATTTGCAATGAGATTGACAATTTGTTGGTGTTCGTTTAAACTATCTACTCCCAACTCCGCCATAGAGCCGAGCATGAGAACTTTGTGTTTAGCTTGAATCTTATTAAAATTTTCAATCGCAAGTTGCATACTACTCGGATTGGCATTGTAAGCATCCAAGATAATGGAGTTGGAATCTTTTTTTAGTAGCTGTGATCGGCTATTAGTAGGTTGATAATTTTCTAATGCCCATTTTATTTTTTCGGGAGATACGCCAAAGTGTAGGCCTACTGTCACAGCGAGTAACACATTGGATAAATTATAATCGCCAACTAATTGCGTTTGGATGTTTTCTAATTCAGGTAATGTTCCTTTCAATGTGTGTTGGATGCTGACACGTAAAAAGGGATCAGCTTGTGCAATACTTCCCACGGTGTCTGCCGCTACAGTACCATAAGTTAAAACCGAAGAAATGCCCTTTGACATTTCAAGTAAATAGTCATAGTCGTTATTTCGAATAATGGTACCTCCTTGTGCTCGAATAAAATCATAGAGTTCTCCTTTTCCTTTTCTAACACCTTCCACTCCACCAAATCCTTCTAAATGGGCTTTGCCGCAATTAGTAATAATTCCATGGGTGGGCATCGCATAAGTGCAATACCCTGCAATTTCTTTTTGATGGTTGGCGCCCATTTCAATCACAGCGATTTCTGCATCCGAATGAACGCGTAGTAAGGTAAGTGGGATTCCAATATGGTTATTTAAATTTCCTTGCGTGGTGTATGTTTTAAAAGTGGTGGCAAGCACAGCATGTACCAATTCCTTAGAGGTGGTTTTACCATTACTACCTGTGATAGCTAAAAAAGGAATTGAAAATTGTTCTCGATGTTTTTTAGCAAGCGCTTGTAACGTTGTCAATACATCATCAACCAAAATAGTGCGCTCATCAATAAAGCAAGTGGGGTTATCAATGATGGCAGCAACGGCACCCGCTTCTAAAGCTTGTCGAGCAAATTGATTGCCATCAAAATTGTCTCCCTTCAATGCAAAAAAAAGTGAACCAGGGTGTAGCTGTCGAGTATCAGTTTGAACAGAGGGGTATTGCTTAAATAAAGAATACAACGTTTCGATAGACATACTGCAAAGTTACTCGGCCACAAATAAAAAAACCCTCCGTGGGGAGGGTTTTAGAAAGTTAGTTATCAATTATCTTTTTTGTCTCTTAGTAGGAAAGTATTGACCGGTTTTACGCTTGGTTCCCATTTCAGGACTACCTACACGGTTCATTGCACAACGGAATCCAATGGTTGCAGCACCCAAATCCTCTTCCAAGAATCGACGAGCACCTGGGCTTAACCAGTATGCACGATCATTCCAACTGCCTCCTTTGTATACTTTTGAACGTTGTGGATCCAATAAGGTAGATGCTCCATATCCATAGGATGCAGAAGATAAAGAGTCGCCATCCAAAAAGTCAATCACGTTTCCACGTTGATAATTTCTTCTGTTGCGTGCATCTGCTTCGGTTACTTCTAGCATTTTTACTCTTCCGAGTGAGTCGCGTTCGTAACGTGCTGAAGGATCCAAGGTGGTAGAATCAGCAACGTAAAGTTTCATGAATTTATTACCACGGAAAGGTGCTGGTTGGTCGTCATAATCAAGGGTAGATAATGGACGATAGGTGTCTTCCACCCACTCACTCACGTTACCCGCCATATTATATAATCCAAAAGCGTTGGGATAATAAGATTCTACTGGGGCTGTGTAAAAAGCACGGTCATTCAAACCACCTGCAACACCGGCATTATCACCGTTTCCTCTTTTAAAGTTGGCAAAAAATTGTCCTTGTAAACTTCCTCTTCTGTTTTCACGAAGACCATTTACATTCTGCGCCCAAGGGAAAATTTGTTTGTTGGATTGTAGTTCCTCGCCACGTTTACCTTCTTTCAAACTGGTGCGAGGGTTTTGTCCCACTAAGCCATAAGCTGCGTATTCCCATTCTGCTTCAAATGGTAAGCGATACTCGGGACTCACTATACCTGACTCCATATTTGGCTGCTGAGGTGCACGTCCTTTGCTAGCACGCATCGCTTTTCCGGGAGGCGCTGTATAGAGCCCTAGCAAGTAAGATCGAGTGTTGAAATTATTATCTCCTTGTTGTGCGCCAGGCTTTAAATTATTTTTATTGATAAAGCCTTTGTTTACCAACATAGTTTCATTGTAACGATCCGTTCTCCAAAGACAAAAATCTTTTGCTTGTTTCCAGCTTACACCTACAACGGGGTAGTAATTGAAAGCAGGGTGACGGAAGTACAATTCAACAGAAGGTTCATTATAGCTTAGCTCACTTCTCCAAACGAGTGTATCTGGCAAAGCTCCTTCTACTATTTTCACATTTTCAGGATCAGAAGGATCAAAAATTTTAGCTAGCCAAAAGATGTATTCGCGATAGTGAACATTCGCTACCTCTGTACGGTCCATGTAAAAAGAAGGAACTGATACACGACGGGGTATATTATTCCAATCCGCCATTACGTCCTCTTGCGTTTGACCCATCGTGAAGGTTCCACCTTCTACAAATACAAGTCCGGGTCCTGTTGCTTGATCTTTGGCCTGCGCCACCTGAAATCCACCTTTATCATTGTAATTCCAGCCAGTAACACTGGATTTTGGTGATTTTTTGGCAAATAGCCCTTTTCCCTTGCAGGAACTGAGCATAATAAGGCTTGTCAAAGCCACTAAAAGAGGGAAAAAACGTTGTGATTTAAGCATAATCCTTCAATTGGTAATGAGTAACGCGGGTTTAACCTTGGTTATTGCCCGCTTTCATTGCCCTTCAAACAGGGTCTGCGAATTTAGGCAGTTTGGGTTAAAAACCATTTTTGCCTGCCTATATTTTTTGTGCCCACAATGCCTTTTAAGCCAGGGAATTATCCAAATTTTAAGGGGAACCCTACTTTTTTTTAAAAAAAGGGTTTTTTTAACAATATTTAGGCATTAGCCGCGTTTTCCTCCCGAAGGGAGGACTTTCTCCAAAGGGGTCGCCCAGGTCCTAAGCCCCCCAAAACGGTAAAAAAAATTCAATATTGAAAAAAAATCTGTTTTGGAGAGGTTTTTGATCAAAAACGCTATATTTACACACTATTTAAAAAATTTCTAATGAGACTAACTGCACTTAAACTGACTGCCAGCATCCTGCTAGTTTGTGGCCTGACTGCCAATG
Source organism: uncultured Chitinophaga sp. (assembly GCA_964343645.1). Taxonomy (GTDB): domain Bacteria; phylum Bacteroidota; class Bacteroidia; order Chitinophagales; family Chitinophagaceae; genus JJ008. The sequence continues at coordinate 3,730 of CAYFLE010000034.1, forward strand.
TATTTGCGCAGACCGACCCAATTAACGTTGTAACTACCGCTGTTCCATTTTTGCGTATTTCCCCTGACGCTCGTTCAGGTGGTATGGGCGAAATGGGAGTAGCTACTTCTCCTGATTCATATTCTGGAATTTGGAACATTGCTAAGGTTGCTTTCAACCAGTCCAACGCACGTATTTCTGCAACCTATACTCCTTGGATGAAAGACCTCGTTAACGATGTTTACTTGGCTTCAGTAACAGGGTATAAAAAATTGGATGACAACCAAGCCT
>CAYFLE010000034.1:4009-12364 GCA_964343645.1 uncultured Chitinophaga sp.
ATCCAGGTCACTGACTTTACGGGTGCTGCTTTGGGAACAGAGCACAGACCACGTGAGTTTGGTGTTGACTTAGGATATTCTCGCAAACTAAACGATAAGAACGGAGTAGGTATCACTTTAAAGTATATCAATTCTAACCTTACTGGTGGATTGACTAACGGTAGCACCACTTATAAGACGGGTTCTTCTATTGCTGCTGATTTGGGTTACTACCATGATGGTAAAAAGAATGGTACAGGTCTTGCCTGGGGAGCTGTTCTTTCTAACCTAGGTGCTAAGATTGCTTACACTAACAATGCGGATTCTAAAGATTATATCCCTGCAAACCTTGGCTTAGGTTTAAACTATGCTAAGAAGTATAACAACACTAACAGCCTTTCTTTTGGTGTTGAATTCAACAAATTATTGGTTCCAACACCTCCAGGTGCGGGTGCAACTGCTGCTGACCTAGCTGCTTACAGAAGTAAGAGTGTAGTAGGTAGCTGGTTTAGCTCTTTAGGAGATGCTCCAGGTGGTTTTGGTGAAGAAATGAAAGAAGTTTCTGTAGGTACAGGTGCTGAGTGGGCTTACAATGGCCAATTCTTCTTCCGTGCTGGTTACTTCTATGAGAACAAAACAAAAGGAGATCGCCGTTACTTCACAACTGGTTTAGGTGTTAAATACAATGTATTCCACTTCAACTTCGCTTACTTGATTCCTTCTGGAAGCGGTGTGAATCGTAACCCTCTTTCTAACACATTACGTTTCCAAGTTTCATTTGACTTGGGTGGTAAATAATTATAGCGTTTTCAATTTCAAAAAGGCCCTGGATTACCGGGGCCTTTTTGTTTATTTGCAGTAAATCTTTTCTATGTCTTACCGAATTGGCACTGGTATAGATTTTCATCAATTGGCCGAAGGGCGATCCTTGTGGATTGGAGGTATACAAATCCCCCATCACAAAGGCGCAGTAGGGCATAGCGATGCAGATGTATTGTTACATGCTATTTGTGATGCGTTACTGGGAGCACTTGCCCTCGGAGACATCGGTGAACATTTTCCCAACACTGACCCCACATATAAAAATATTGACAGTAAAATTCTGCTATCCAAGTGTGTGGAATTGATCCAGTCCAAAGGGTACACGGTTGTCAATGTGGATGCGACTTTATGTTTAGAAGCTCCCAAAATCAGACCTTATGTTGGTCAAATGCAACAGGCAATTGCCCCTTTAATGGGCGTTTCGATAGATGCCGTTTCCATTAAAGCAACTACCACAGAAAAAATGGGATTTGCAGGGAGAGAGGAGGGGTTGATGGCACAAGCCACCGTGTTGCTTCAGCAATCTTAAAGTTCCGCCATTATCTTTGCGCGATGTCTTCCTTGCCTATAAAAATTGTCAATCGGTCAGCTAATCCGCTGCCCATCTATGCTACTGAATTTTCATCAGGGATGGATCTGCGGGCTGATTTAAAAGAAGCAGTGTCACTACTTTCGGGAGAGCGAAAACTAATTCCAACAGGACTTTTCATTGAACTGCCCAAAGGATTTGAAGCGCAAGTAAGACCTCGTAGTGGGTTGGCGTTGAAACAAGGAATCACCTGCTTAAACTCCCCAGGAACGATCGATGCAGATTACCGTGGAGAAATTGGGGTATTACTCATCAATCTTTCGAGTGAAAACCAAGTCATACAACCCGGCGACCGCATTGCACAATTGGTCATTCAACCAGTGGTTCAATGTAAATGGGAGGCAGTAGATGTTTTAGCTGATTCACAAAGAGGCGAGGGCGGTTTTGGGCATACCGGTGTTAAATAAATGAAACGATGAGAGTACTATTAGTAATTATTGTAGGCGCTTTTTTGCTGACTTCTTGCAGAAGTACGCGCAAAATTCAAACCGCAATTGTAAAAAAGGATAGTATTCAGGCCAATCACTTATCTGATTTAGAAAGAGCAAGACTGGATTCTATTGCGTTTATTAAAGAAAGCTACACGCAGCTACAAGCGCATCGGATCAACTACACCACTTTTAATGCAAAATTGGATGTGGATTATGACGACGCGGTTGGAACTAAGTTGAATCTAAATGCTCAATTACGGATCTATAAAGACAGTGTGATATGGGCTTCCATTACTGCCATTCTTGGGATAGAGGGGTTGCGAGTTTACATAACACGGGACTCCGTTAAAATTCTGGATAAGCAAAACAAAGTATATGTGGCTAGAAGTGTGGCTTATTTGACAGAAGTAACAGCGCTTCCACTGACGCTTTCTTCCTTGCAAGACTTATTGGTAGGTAACCCGGTATTTCTGGATTCATCGCTGCATGCGTATAGTAAAGGACCTTCCACCATTTCATTACACGGTGTCAACACTTTTTTCAAAATTCTTTTTACAATCAGTAATCCCGAAAAGCAATTATTAAGTACAAAACTGGACGACCTAGATGAAACCCGCAATCGTACAAGTTTCTTAGGTTATTCTGAGTATGATGTAAGAAACGGGTTCCCTTTTTCACAACGAAGAATTATTACGGTTTCTGAAAAGAAGAAGCTGAATGTGGAGCTACGCTTTAAGCAGGTAGCTTTTAATGAAACGTTAAGTTTTCCTTTTGCTATTCCAAAAAATTATCGTCGCGGTTGAGTAATAAAATTTATTTTGCAGGGAATCGTTATAATCAGTTCATGCGTTATAAACTTCTCTTACTCCTCCTACTCATTTGCTCAGGAACCCCCGTGCTTTTTGCGCAGCCAGGCAATGACAAATCACAATTAGAAAAAGAGCGCCAAGAAATTCAACGAGAATTAAAGGAAATTCAAAGTCTTTATGAATCAGTAAAGGGGCAAACTAAACAAACCCTAAGTCAGTTGAATGTCCTCAATAAAAAAATCTCTATCCAAGAGCGATATATTAATAGCATCAGTCGGGAGATTCGTTCCATTGATGATGATATTTATTTAAGTGAACTGGAAATTTATCGACTCAACAGACAGTTGGACACCTTGAAAGTTCAATATGCACGTTCAGTGGCCTATGCCTACAAGAATCGTAGTAATTACGACTATGTTAATTTCATTTTTTCGGCTAGCAGTTTTAATGATGCCATCAAGCGTATTTCCTATTTGAAAAGTTATCGTGATTATCGAGAAAAGCAAGTGGGCACCATTTATAAAACGCAGGAATTAATTCTGGAGCGACGAAAGCAGCAATTGGTTCGCAAAGACCAAAAAAATGATGCGTTAGAAACACAAACCAAACAAGTGCAAGAACTGGCTGCTCAGAAAAAAGAAAAAAATGCCGTGGTGGCTCAATTAAAGAGTAAGGAAAAAGAGCTGTCTCGTCAAATCGCTGAAAAGAAAAAGAGAGACCGCGATCTTCAAAATGCAGTATTGGCTATTGTACGTAGGGAGATTGAGCTAGCAAAAAAAGAAGCGGAGGAAAGGAGACGAAAGGAAGAAGAGGATCGAAAAAGAAATAACGCTTCAACAAGCACCACGGCGCCAGCTAAAATGGGAGGAGCGACTACTGAAAAGTCAACACCTACTACAACTGCTCCCACTACAGAGGGTCTGACAGCCTCTAAGAGAAATGAACCTACGAAGCGTCCTGAAAGTTATTTGGATTTAAATGCAAATGACATTGCGCTGAATAGCAGCTTTGAAGCGAATCGTTACAAATTACCATGGCCGGTTGATAATGGCATTGTGGTGCTGAAATTTGGCGATAATAAAATTGAAAATACATTCTTGACCATTGATAATCCCGGTATCACTATTGCTACTCCCAATGCTGGAACGAATGTGAAAGCTGTTTTTGAAGGCGAAGTAAGAGGAGTGTATAATCTGGGCGATGGAATGGCCGTTACGATTCGTCATGGTAAATATTTCACCACCTATAGTAATCTTTCTTCTGTTTCCATTGCGAAAGGCGCTATGGTAAAAACGGGCCAAATCATTGGTAAAACAGGTAAAGATGATGAGGGGAATGGCGGTCAGATAGACTTTATCATGACGATGGAAACAAAAAAGATTGACCCACAGGGCTGGCTCCGACGTTAATTAGTTTTTGATAAACCGCGCGTATAATTTTTCGTACTGCGGAACAATGTGATGAATGTCAAATTTGCAAGCTTGTTTGTAAGCGTTCGCTCTGAATGATTTTAAGGTTTGTTCATCTTGCAATAGGGTAAGAACCTGTTGACTCATAGATTCGGTATCGCCCACCTTGCTCAGCATTCCCGTTTCCCCATGAATATTGATTTCGCCTAATCCTCCCGCATCTGTTGACACCACAGGTACTTTAGCAGCCATGGCTTCTAAGGCAGCCAATCCAAAGCTTTCATATTCGGAGGTTAAAAGAAATACGTCAGCAATAGCAAGGATGTCTTCCATTTGTTCTTGCTTTCCTACAAACAACACATCTTCACTGACACCTAACTCACGACTTAGATCCTCTGCGGTGCTTCGTTCGGGTCCGTCTCCTACAAATAAAAGTTTACAAGGAATTTTATGATGTACAGCAGCAAAAATTTTGACTACGTCCGGAATACGTTTGATTTTTCTAAAGTTCGAAGCATGTAATAAAATCCGTTCTCCTGCTGGAGCAATCGCTTTGCGGAATGCATCAATCGGCTTACGGTTAAAGCGTGCCACATCCACAAAATTCATAATCACTTCAATTTCTTTTTCAATGTTGAAGTGACGATAAGTTTCTTCTCGTAGGTTATGGGATACAGCCGTGATGGCATCACTTTCATTGATGGAAAAAGTTACTACGGGGGCATAGGTTTTGTCACGACCTACTAAGGTGATATCGGTGCCATGTAGCGTAGTGATAAACGGAATTTGAATACATTCTTTTGCAAGAATCTGTTTCGCTAAATAGGCGGCAGAGGCATGCGGAATGGCGTAGTGAACATGCAAAAGATCCAAGTGATGATTTTTGATCACATCCACGAGTGTGCTGGCCAACGCAGTTTCATAGGGAGGGAAATCGAAAAGGGGGTAGGTGGGAACCTGAACTTCGTGGTAAAAAATATTAGGCACAAAGCGTTCCAAACGTACCGGTTGTTGATAGGTCACAAAATGTACTTCGTGGCCTTTTTGGGCCAGCGCCTTTCCAAGCTCCGTGGCTAAAACGCCGGAGCCTCCAAAAGTGGGATAACAAACAATACCAATTTTCATTCTATTGCGCTGGTTGAGCCGGTAAAGGTAAGTTATTTGAAAGAGGTGGTTTCATCGAGGGAATCATTAACTTGAGTATTACTAAACAAACCATTTATGCTTTCGTTCACCCGATTTTCAGCGCTCTTTTTGCTTTTAACCGTTTCTACTACGTGGGCACAGCCTTCGGACTCACTTTTCATCAAGAAATTAGCAGATGAAATCTTGCTTCACTCCACCGCCTATGATCAATTAGCTTTTTTGACCAAGCAAATTGGACCTCGTTTAGCAGGATCATCGGGAATGGTTAAGGCAGAACAATGGGGTTTAAAAGAAATGGCTAAATCAGGGGCTGATAAAGCGTGGGGACAAGAATGTATGGTCCCCCATTGGGTGCGAGGGGGTGAGGATAAAGCAACAGCTTATATTTCTACCACTGATAAAAAAGGCATCGCATTGGATGTAGTAGCCTTAGGTAATTCAATAGGTACAGGCGCTGCACCCTTACGTGCAGCAGTAGTGGAAGTAAAATCATTTGAAGACCTTGAATTGAAAAAAGATGTAGTAAAAGGGAAAATTGTATTCTATAACTATCCCTTTAATCCCACATTTATTCGCACCTTTCAATCCTATGGTGATGCCAATAAATATCGCGGACAAGGACCTTCTCAGGCAGCCAAGTATGGAGCCGCGGGTGTGATTGTACGTAGTATGAGTCATGGCACCAATAATCATCCGCACACAGGAGCCACACGATACGATTCCCTCTATAATAAAATTCCAGCAGTTGCTATTGGATTGGAAGATGCAGAAGAATTGAGCAAGTGGTTGACGCAGCAGCCCGTACAGGTGCAACTAAAAACTAATGGATATTTTTTACCGGATACTGTTGGACATAATGTGATTGGGGAGTTGGTAGGGACCGAATTCCCAGATGAGATTATGACAGTGGGTGGGCATTTAGATAGTTGGGATAATTGTGAAGGAGCACATGATGATGGAGCAGGCTGTGTGCAAACGCTAGAAATTTTACGTGCATTTAAAGCGATCGGCTTCCGCCCTCGTCATACAATTCGATTTGTTTTGTTTGCCAATGAAGAAAACGGATTACGTGGTGGCACGCAATATGCAGAAGTAGCCAATCAAAAAAAGGAAAAGCACATTTTTGCGCTGGAAAGTGATGCGGGCGGGTTTACTCCTCGTGGTTTTGGATTTACCATGAGCGAGTCACAATATCAAAAAGTACTTACTTGGCAACCACTTATTGCTCCCTATGGCTGTAGCGAATTTAGCAAGGGAGGCGGCGGTGCTGATATCGGGCCGCTGAATAAAACCTTTAATACACCGATGGCCGGCTTGCAACCCGATTCACAGCGCTATTTTGATTATCACCATGCGCGAAACGACAAGTTAGAAGCAGTCAATAAGCGGGAACTAGAGTTAGGCGCCGTTAATATGGCGGCATTACTTTATCTGGTTGATAAATATGGACTAGGCCAGTAAGCCATTGATGGCTGCATGAACCTTGCTAAAAGGGAATTGCTGTACCACTTGCTTGAATAGTGTAGCAATTTGATCGTTACACAAATTGCCAATACTTCCTTCGTGTGTGTGATTCAATTGTGAGGGCGCTTTATAATTTCCCCTTTCAATATCCAATCCCACTTGTCGATAGGCATCTCTAAAAGGGACGCCTTGCAATACAAGTGCATTGACAGCTTCTACACTGAATAGGTGTTCGTATTTTTTATCCTGCAACAAATTCTCTTTAATCTGAATCTGACTGATTGCGTGCATGGCTAATTCGATCATGTCATTTAAGTGACCAAAGGCAGGGAATAAGTGCTCTTTTAATAATTGCAAATCCCGGTGATAACCCGAAGGCAAATTCGTAGTCATCAGCATGATTTCATTGGGAAGTGCTTTGATGCGATTTCCGTGTGATCGAATCAATTCAAACACATCTGGATTTTTTTTATGCGGCATGATGCTGCTACCGGTAGTGAGTTCGTCTGGAAAACTGATAAATCCAAATTGCTGATTCATGTATAAGCAAACATCCATACTAAAACGCGAAAGTGTATCTGCAACGCTTGCTAATCCTTGGGCAACCACTCTCTCTGTTTTACCTCTTCCCATTTGCGCATACACTACATTATAGTTGAGGTCATCAAAGCCAAGCAATTGTGTGGTAAAGCTTCGGTCAATGGGAAAGGAAGACCCATATCCAGCTGCAGATCCAAGTGGGTTTTTATTGACAATCGAGTAGGCAGCTTGTAGCTGTATGCAGTCGTCTACCAAACTTTCTGCATAGGCACCAAACCATAATCCAAAGGAAGAGGGCATGGCTAGTTGCAGATGGGTATAGCCAGGCAACAACGTGTTTTTATATTTTTCACTCTGTTGTTGGAGTAAAGAAAATAAAGCTTGTACCGATTCAACAAGTGATTCCAACTCATTTCTGAGATATAGTCGAATATCTACTAGTACTTGGTCGTTTCTACTACGCGCCATGTGTACTTTTTTACCTGCATCTCCCAAACGTTGGGTTAATTCCCATTCCACTTGTGAATGAATGTCCTCCATGTCGGGGCGTAAATTGAAATTACCCTTCTTGATCTCATTATAAATAGCAACGAGTTCCTGGCAAATCTTTGTTGTTTCTGTTGCCGTCAGTAATCCTATTTTGCCCAACATTTTTACATGCGCAATGGAACCCAATACGTCAAATGCGGCTAAATAAGCATCCATCTCCCTGTCCTTACCTACCGTGAATGTTGTAACTATTGTCGCTGCTTCTTTATCTTTTTGCCAAAGTTTCATTGTTCAATTTTAAGATGTTAATTGATCCAGTAGTGCAACATAACAATCTATACCCGAATTAATTTCGTCAATTCCAATCCACTCATCGGCGCTATGACTACGTGCAGAATTGCCCGGTCCTAACTTCAACGCTGGAAAGGGAATTAATGCTTTATCCGAAGTAGTGGGCGATCCGTAGTAAGTAAGATTATTACTTAGTCCAGCTTTTATCAAAGGATGACTCAAATCAATCATACTAGAGCGCAAACGCGTGCTACGTGGTTGAATAGAAACGGAGGCGGGTAAGTTTTCTGTAATGGTTGCTAGAATTTCGGCAAAAGTGTAACATTCGTTTACTCGTACATCTACCACAAATCGACAAGTAGCGGGTACTACATTATGCGCTTTGT
>CAYFLE010000035.1:0-12127 GCA_964343645.1 uncultured Chitinophaga sp.
CTAATCCCACCCAACTAATTATAGAAAGGGTCAATGGAGCCAATGAATACAATACATTGCTACGTGCAATCATATAGATACCTGCTGTAACCATCGTAGCCGCATGGATCAAGGCAGATACCGGGGTTGGACCCGCCATCGCATCCGGCAGCCAAGTGTATAAGGGAAGCTGAGCGCTTTTACCAGTAGCCCCAATGAAAAGTAAGAGACTTACAATCGTGATATCTGTACTAGTAAATTTTGTTGTGCCCTGATTGGCAGTTATAAATGAAAAAACTTCTGAAAAAGAAGCAGAGCCCGTTTTTATAATCAACCAAAACACTGCCAATAAAAAAGCCAAATCACCAATTCGATTCATGATAAAGGCTTTATTCGCCGCCTTCGTGTAAGCAGGATTTTTAAACCAAAACCCAATCAACAAATAGGAGCAAAGCCCTACTCCTTCCCAACCCATAAATAGTATCACATAGTTGCCTCCCATCACCAACAACAGCATCGAGAAAACAAATAAATTGAGATAGGAGAAATAACGGGCAAAGGAAACATCATTCTCCTCCTGCATATACGAAGTAGAATATACATGAATCAAAAATCCTACACCGGTAATGATGAGAAGAAACAAAGAAGTTAATGCATCAAGCTGAAAGGCAAAAGGAATGGTTAGCCCTTCAATGCGTATAAAATCAAAATAATTTATCACGGCACTTGAACCTGCCTTTACTTGACTAAACACTTGCAGGCTTAGCAGAAAAGAAAATAATATCATCCCAGAAGCTAGTAGACCGGAAGCGCGCTTAGACAAAAGATTGCGACCTAATCCATTGATTAAAAAACCAATCAATGGCAACAAGGGAATCAGAAAGGCGAGTTTAAATGAATCTTGCATAAGCAGTCAATAATCAGTGTTTCAAACGATTTAAAAAATTGATATCGACAGAGTGAATATTTCGATACAACATCACAATGATAGCAAGACCTACACTCACTTCAGCTGCAGCTACCACCATGATAAAGAATACAAAAAGTTGCCCATCTACTCCCGGATTAGCAATAGGTAATCCTGCCGTAGTCGCTTGCTGATAATGCATTTTAGAAAATGCCACCAACAATAAATTCACCGCATTCAACATCAACTCAATACACATAAATATGATGATGGCATTACGACGGGTCAATACACCCACTACTCCAATGGAGAAGAGTGCGATGGCTAGAAATAGATAATAATTTATCGGCATTTCAATACAATTAATCTTTTTTACCAATTAATACAGCCCCTACCATGGCGCTCAGAAACAAAATACTACTCAATTCAAACGGGACAACATAGGTTGAAAACAATTCTTGTCCTAAGGTTTTGATCAGTCCAATATGCCCCTCTACCAATAAAGATTGTTGCGACTTTAATTCGGTATTCTTCAATGCAGTAACTAATACCAATAATAGAGCCCCACCACTGACTGCACCTGCTAGTTGCAACCATTTATGTCGAGTGGGCTCGGTTTCTTTATTCAAATTCATCAACATAATCACAAAAAGAAATAATACCATGATAGCACCCGCATACACGATAATATTTACAATAGCCAAAAACTGCGCATTCAATAAAATATAATGACCAGAAATAGCAAAGAAGGTTACGATCAACCAAATCACACTATACACAGGATTGCGGCTGCTAACTACCATTAATGCACTAAACAATGCAGTAACAGATAATATCCAGAAAAGTAAATGGGATATACTCATGCGGTTGGTTGATTTTGAAGACGAGAAGATGGAGCTTTGTCCCCTAACGCTTTTACATACGCTTCGTGTTCGTGAATAGGATGAGGAATCAGCAGTTCATTTTTCCCATAGATGAAGCCTTTACGTCCGTAGTTAGCAGGAGCAAAGGTTTGGGACAAGTAAATCGCGTCTTTGGGACAAGCTTCTTCGCAGAGTCCACAAAAAATGCAACGCAACATATTGATTTCATATTTGGCTGCATATTTTTCTTCGCGATATAAATTTTCTTCACCGGGTAAACGCTCGGCTGCTTCCATCGTAATTGCTTCAGCAGGACAAGCCACTGCACAAAGTCCGCAGGCTGTACAGTTTTCACGACCTTCCGCATCTCTATTCAATACATGGAGTCCTCTGAATATGGGAGAAAATGGACGTTTCTCTTCCGGATATTGAATAGTCGCTTTCTTTTTAAAAAGATGACGAAGCGTAATAGCCATTCCTTTCACAATATTCCACAGATATAAACTTTCCAAGAAAGTCATTGGACTGCGGTCGACTGATTTTGAGCGTTGTGTTAGTTGCATAGTCAATCTCACTTTTCAGTTTATGATTTTAACCATAATAAAATGGCCGCACTTAACAACATATTGATAAGTGCAAGGGGAATCATTTTTTTCCAACCCAAGTTCATCAATTGATCGTAACGAAAACGAGGAATCGTCCAACGTATCCAGATGAACACAAACAATAAAAAGCTCACTTTAGCCATCATCACGCCAAAACTCAATAAGGAGAACACCCAGGGAGAAAGTCCCCAAGATGCTTCATTGACAAAAGGAATATCATAGCCTCCCAAAAAGAGGGTGGTCATTACCGCACTACTCACAAACATGTTGATATACTCGGCAAATAAATAAAAACCCAACTTCATCGAAGAATACTCTTGGTGATAACCAAAGTTCAATTCATTTTCTGCTTCGGGTAAGTCGAAAGGAGTACGATTACATTCGGCTAATGCACAAATAAAGAATAGTAAAAACCCAAGTGGTTGGTAAACAACATTCCAACCGTGATCCATTTGATACGCTACAATCGCACTCATTTTTAAGGAGCCCGTCATGAATAAAATAGCAATCAATGCTAAACTCATGGGTAGTTCATATGAAACCATTTGTGAGGCACCTCGTATAGCGGCTAATAAAGAAAATTTATTGTTAGAGGCCCAACCCCCAATCATGATACCATACACTCCCACACTCACCACACTGAATACAATCAATATCCCCATATCCACATCGGCCACTTGCAATGCAATAGTACCCGTAGCGGTCACCACCGGAGCTCCCCAGGGAACTACAGTACTTGTGACTAACGCAACAATCATCGCCAATGCAGGACCTAATAAAAAAAGTACTCGATTAGAAGTGACGGGGATGATTTCTTCTTTGAAAAAAAGTTTTCCGCCATCCGCCAATGGTTGAAGAATACCAAAAGGCCCTGCGCGATTGGGTCCCATTCGATCCTGCATCCATCCAGCTACTTTTCGCTCAGCCAGAGTTGTATACATGGCTACAAAAAAGGAGAGACCAATGATGGCAGCAATGAGAATAACTTTCTCCAATAAAAACCATAAAGTAATAGCCGCTAAATACATTATACTGTTTTAGTTGAATCTCTGTTTACGTTTGTTTGATATTGTTCACTAGTAGCAGGGCCTGGCAATTCACTCAGTTCAATTTTATTGACTTCACTGACTGTATGAATATCCATGAGTAATTTGGGCTGTAAGCCACCCATCACTTCCTGAATAGTTTCCTTTGGCTGTTGCTTATTTAAGTAATGTCCTTGCGAAATCACAGAATGACGGTTGATATTGGTAGGACCTTCAATTGTCCAATCACTTGCTTTTTTCTTATCAAAGCGACAGGTATTGCAAATCCATCCTGTTTTTCCGTCATAACTTTTTACTTCCCCCCACTCATCTTTACGAGCGGTGACACGCAATACTTCATCACCACGTTGCCATAGGGTAACTTTTCCGCAACAATCGGGACAATCACGGTGTGCATCCATTGGTTTAGTAAACCACACCCGGTTTTTAAAACGAAACGTTTTATCTGTTAACGCACCCACTGGACATACATCAATCATGTTTCCACTGAAGTTGTTATCAATTGCTTTGGAGATATAGGTAGAAATTTGTGCGTGATCACCTCGGTCTAATACCCCATGCACACGATTATCAGTGAGTTGATCAGCTACATAGGTACAACGATAGCACAGAATACAACGATTCATGTGCAACTGAATGGTCGGACCAATATCTTCTTTTTCAAAAGTGCGACGCTCAAATTCAAATCGGGTACCTTCTTTACCATGTTCATAGCCCAAATCTTGTAAATGGCACTCCCCTGCTTGATCACAAACTGGGCAATCTAACGGGTGATTTAACAAAAGAAATTCCACTACGCCCGCTCTGGCTTCTTGCACGCGGTCACTGGTAATATTTTTGACTACCATCCCCTCCATCACAGTAGTACGACAACTAGCCACCAACTTTGGCATCGGACGAGGATCAGCGGCAGAGCCGGCTGCTACTTCCACTAAACAGGTTCTGCACTTTCCCCCACTTCCTTCCAGCTTGCTGTAGTAGCACATTGCGGGAGGCGTCACGTCTCCTCCAATTTGACGCGCAGCCTGAAGGATGGTAGTACCCGCGGGCACCTCGACAGTGATATTGTCGATGGTTACCTTAACGGAACTAGGTGCTTTTTTTATTTCTTCTGCCATATTCAATTTCATTTATCAACCCTTATGCAACAGGCACGGCTAATGCATCTGCATAATGAGCTAATCCATAATTACGTTGTTGTGCCTCATCCGGATTCGTCACATGCCATTCAAATTCATCTCTAAAATGTCGAATGGCAGCTGCAACCGGCCATGCCGCTGCATCTCCCAATGGACAAATCGTGTTTCCTTCGATTTTCCGTTGAATATCCCACAGGAGATCAATGTCACTCATCTTTCCCTTTCCTGTTTCAATATTCCAAAGAATCTTTTCCATCCATCCTGTTCCTTCACGACAAGGAGAGCATTGACCACAACTCTCATGTCTATAAAAACGAGCCAATGTATAGGTATGACGAACCACACATTGCGAATCGTCCATCACAATAAATCCACCTGAACCCATCATAGAACCTGTAGCAAATCCTCCATCAGCCAAACTTTCATACGTCATCATTCGGGTTTCTCCCTTCGCCGTTTTCAAAAGAAGATTAGCCGGTAAAATAGGAACAGAGGAACCACCCGGTATACAAGCTTTTAATTTTCTTCCATTGGGAATACCCCCACAATATTCATCACTATAAATAAATTCTTCCACCGAAATGGTCATATCAATTTCATATACACCTGGCTTATTGATATTGCCACAGGCTGAAATCAATTTTGTTCCCGTTGATTTACCAATACCAATTTTAGCATACTCTTCACCTCCTTCATTGATGATGGGCACTAACGCAGCGATGGTCTCCACATTATTCACCACGGTAGGGCAACCCCATAAACCTTTGACAGCAGGGAATGGAGGTTTGATCCGAGGATTTCCTCTTTTACCTTCTAACGATTCAAGCAAGGCAGTTTCTTCGCCACAGATATAAGCACCGGCTCCTCTTTGCACATAGATCTCACAATCAAAACCGGTTCCTAAAATATTTTTTCCGAGCCAACCATGCTGACGTGCTTCTTCAATGGCTTGTTCTAAAATATGGGTGATCCATGCATATTCCCCACGGATATAGATGTAAGAATTGTTAGAACCCAACGCATAAGACGAAACAATCATTCCTTCAATCAATAAATGCGGAATAAATTCCATTAAGTATCGATCCTTAAAAGTCCCCGGCTCAGATTCATCAGCATTTACCACCAAATAACGAGGCACGCCTTCGGGCTTTGCCAAAAAACTCCACTTCATTCCTGTTGGGAAACCAGCTCCTCCTCTTCCACGAAGTCCACTTTTTTTCAACTCCTCCGTTACTTGATCAGGAGAAAAAGTTTTAAATGCCTTTTCAACACTACGATAGCCGCCTTCCTTTCGATATACCTCGTAAGAACGGATATTTTCAACGTGTGCCTTTTCTAATAATAATTTTCTTCCCATAACCTTACGCGTTGGCGCGATTCGATTTACATGATTCGATCAATGCATCAATTTTTTCCTTGGTCAAATGTTCGCGGTAATGTTCTCCTAATTGTAATAACGGCGCATACCCACAAGCCCCTAAACATTCAACTGTTTTAAGTGTAAAAAGTCCATCGGAGGTAGTTTCTCCTGGGCGAATACCTAGTTTTTCATAGATATACGCTACAATGGATTCACTCCCATTCAACATGCAAGGACCTGTTTGGCAAACTTCTAAGAGATGTTTACCTACCGGCTGTAAATTGAACATGGTATAAAAAGACGCTACCTCATACACTTCAATGGGCTCAATAGAAAGTAACTCGGCTACATAGTCCATCACTTCACGGCTCAACCATCCTCCAAAACTATTTTGCGCCAAATGCAATACCGGAATTAAGGCACTTTTTTGACGCCCCTCCGGATAACGACTCACCAGTCGTTTCACTTCCTGTAATTGCACCGCTGAAAAATGAATCTTCATTTTTTATTCTTTATGCATCCATTTCGCCAGCAATCAGATTAAGACTACTCATGGTCATAATCGCATCACTTAGCATGGAACCTTTAATCAATTCTTCATATGCCTGGTAATAAATGAAACAAGGACGACGGAAATGCAAACGATAAGGTGCACGTCCTCCGTCACTGATCAAATAAAAACCCAACTCCCCATTGCCAGCTTCAATCGAATGGTATACTTCACCTGCAGGGATTTCTGTTTCTCCCATGATGATTTTAAAATGGTAAATGAGTGCTTCCATTTTAGTGTACACATCTTTTTTATCCGGTAAGTAGTAGGCAGGTACATCTGCATGATACACCGTTGCTTCCACTCCTTTAAAGGATTGTATTTTTTGATAAGCTTGACGAATAATCGACAAACTCTCCCACATTTCCTGTTCACGCACCAACCAACGGTCATAACAATCGCCCGTTGAACCCACTGGGATAGTGAATTCAAAATCCTGATAGCTCGCATACGGAGTTTGCACGCGAACGTCGTAATCAACACCAGTAGCACGTAAGTTAGGACCCGTAAATCCGTAATTCAATGCACGCTCCGCACTGATGCCACCCACTCCCATAGTACGATCCATGAAAATGCGATTGCGTTGGAATAAATTTTCAAACTCTTTTAAGGCTTTAGGATATTCTTCCAAGAACTTTTCTAGTTTTTGGAAAGCCACTGCACTAAAATCACGTTCAAATCCGCCGATGCGCCCCATATTGGTCGTCAGACGTGCGCCACAGATTTCTTCATAAATCTCATAAATCAATTCGCGGTACTGCATCACATACAGGAAGCCTGTGTACGCCCCTGCATCTACGCCCATGATAGAGTTACAAATCAAATGATCGGCAATACGCGCCAATTCCATCACAATTACGCGCAAGTAATCTACTCGCTTGGGTGTTTGAACACCTAACAATTTTTCACAGGTCATATGCCAACCCATGTTATTAAGTGGAGAAGAACAATAATTCAACCGGTCAGTCAGCGTAGTAATCTGCGCAAGGGGACGGCGTTCCGCTAATTTTTCAAACGCACGATGGATATACCCGATTGTTTGATCAGCGGAAACAATTCTTTCTCCATCCAACTCTAAAATATTCTGCATTACTCCATGCGTTGCTGGATGGGTTGGACCCAAATTCAGCGTCGTGGTAGTCTTTTCAATGGACCCAGCAGGTAATTTGATATGTTGTTCCGTCATATATTAATCTCTTCCAAACATTTCGTCATCCTTATCAATCCTTGTTTGATCCTCCAATGGAAATTCCTTTCGCAAAGGGAAATAATCCATTTCATCTACATTGAGAATTCGTTTCAATTTGGGATGACCCACAAATTGAATTCCAAAAAAATCATAGGTTTCTCTTTCCATCCAATTAGCCCCAGCAAATAATCCGGTTGCCGTATATACTTCAGGTTGTTCAATTGAAGTGTACACTTTGAAACGAATGCGCACATTGTCTTTCAAATTGTGCAAATGATAAACAACCGCCAGCTCCTGCCCTTTACGATCCGGATAATGCACTCCGGTGAGATCTGTCAAAAAACGAAATTGAAGTTGTGCATCATCAAATAAAAAATTCAACACTTTCAAATTCTGTTCTTTTGGCGCTGCAAATTCTAACATGCCAACCATTTCTTGCACCTCGAAAAGTGTTTCTCCAAACTTTTCCGCTAAACGTTGCTTTATATTTTCATTTGTCAGGGCCATGTACACCAAGATTATTGAATACCGTAACTATTTAGTAATGCCTTGTACTGTTCACTATTTCTTCGGCGTAAACTTTCTTTTCCAACTAAGTCTTGAATTCGTAAAACTCCATCAATAATTGCCTCTGGACGAGGAGGACAACCCGGTACATACACATCTACAGGAATAACTTGATCGATTCCTTGCAAAACACTGTACGTGTCAAATATTCCGCCGCTACTCGCACAGGCGCCCACGGCAATTACCCAGCGAGGCTCCGCCATTTGTAAGTAAACCTGACGAACAACGGGACCCATTTTTTTTGCAATGGTTCCCATCACCATTAATAGATCGCATTGACGGGGTGAAAACCCAACACGCTCTGACCCAAAACGCGCCAAATCATAGTGGGAACCCATAGTAGCCATAAATTCAATACCGCAACAAGAGGTTGCAAAGGGTAAGGGCCAGATCGAATTTTTTCTGGCTAAGCCAATCACTGCATCTAAAGAAGTAGCAAAAAAACCTTCTCCCTGATGACCATCAGGTAAGGAAGCCACACTAATATCTTTCTCGAGTGGCTTTTGAACCAGATTATAAGAAACCGGACGACTCATAATCAAACTTTTTATAAATAACAAAGTAAGAAACACTAGGGTTGTAAACAAACAGTTTAGTCCTCCCAATTCAATGCTCCTTTCTTGATGATATATATAAATCCGCAAAGAAATAATCCAACAAATAAGACCACTGCCCAAAAGCCATTCCAACCCAATCCCTGAATGTTTACTGCATAGGGGTAAAAGAAAATAACTTCTACATCAAAAAGCACAAATAGAATAGCGGTCAAAAAGTATTTAATAGCAACTGGCTGCCGAGCATCCCCATGGGTTTCAATCCCACTGGTAAAGTTTTGAAGCTTATCCGAAGTTTTACGACTGGGGCCTAATAAATGCGTGAGTACCAACAAAAAAACTACCAACCCCACGGCGATTAATACCTGTAGAGCAAGGGGCAAGTAGGAAGTAGCATTAGAGGATTGTGAACCGGCCTGCAGCAAATAAAACATAGCCCTTTTTTATTGGCCGCAAAGTTAAGGTGACCACCGGACAAAACCTTATGTTTTACCTGCAACTATTGGTTGCCTGGAGCTCCGTTTGGTCGAGCAGCCTGATTGTTAGGCGCACCCTCCGTTTTAGGGGGTTCGGGCTTGTTGGCAGCTGCCTTTTCCAAAACACTGATGTTTTGTTGGATGGCCGCATTGGTAGGATCTAAGGACAACATGCGACGGAGGTATTGCAAGGCTTTTTCTTTATCCTTTAAAATATTGGCACTGTAGGCTGCCAAGTAACCTGCCACCCCGATAATGGTCTTTTTATTTTTCACCGTATCCTTTTCCAAGAGTTCCAAATACTTGATGGCCCAAGGCACAGCCGTTCCTTTTTCCATGGCGGTATCCACCGCACGCTGGATATTATATAGCATCATGTAACCATAGGACTCCTCGGGGAACTTCACTACGTATATATTGAAAATGCTATCGGCATGTGTGTAATCTTTTCCCTGATAAAAGGCAAATCCTGCATCAAAATAATCCCGTTGGCTAGGAGTTGGCTTTACCTTGATTACTTCTGTACGAAGAACACCTTCCAGCACTCTACTTAAACTATCCCCACGGGTTTTAAATCGATCCGCTCCCTTTTTTAATAGATCTACTTTCAAATTGGCCAGCGTGTCTACACGCGTAGACTGCAAATAGGTTGCACTAATTTCTTCGGGCGTGCCCCCGGTTTTATCCAAAATATCTGCTCGTAATTGAAAGTCATAAAGAATAATAGCATCCCCTTCGTCTCCTGTTTTGGTAAAAAAGCGATCACTGTATTTTTTGGCATTCGCAAAAGCTCCTTTGGCCCCTTCTTCATTGCCTTGCTTTTTCAGGGTATCTCCTGCCTGATAGTAAGCATCAGATAATAAACGGAAAACGCGAGGCTTGGTATTTTCGCCTAAAGCTGCCAATACAGATTCCGCCTTAGAGATTGCACAGTTGAAATCGCCACGGGCCCAGCAAAGTTGAGAGTACAAAAACTCATCTTGAATATCTTTTTCAGGACTCTTGGTTGAAATATACTTTTGAAGTTGTTGTTCTGCAGTAGGATAATCACGACGATAAAAAAAGTAGTAGAACAACTCATAATAAGCCGGAGTAAAGGAAGGATCTTTTTGAACGCATTCATTCAAGTATTGAGAGACTAATTCCCAGTTTTTTTGAGAATCAAACAAACGTGCCAAGCGAAAACTAGCCAACGCATACGTTGGATTCAACTTTAATGCCTCTTGGTAGTTACGGAAGGCATCTCCTCCCCCTTCACCGGGACGTGCTTTGCGAATCGCGTCTCCAAGTGCCAAGTATAATTCGGCCGTTTTTTCCCCTTTCTCACTTTCTAATTGCAGCTTCGCTTTATCAATGAAATAAAGTAAATCATTAGTTGGCGCCAACGTATTGGCTTGCAACACTGCAGTAAGGATAGACGGATTCTCCCCTTTTTTTGTGCGGGTCATGGTTAAGGCCGACTCGAACTTTTGACGAGCATCGTTGACTTTATTTTCAAACAAATCGGCTTGACCAGCGCCAATCATCAACAAGGGTGCAGTACTGTTTACTTGGATCGCTTTATCAAACCAGGCGCGCGCGACTGCAGGTTTTTTTGCTGAATCTAATTCAAGCATCAAGGCAGTTTGGCCACCCCAATAAAGCGCTTCTACCTCAGCAGGATTACTCTTTAATACTTGTTGAAAAACACTATTAGCAGATTGATAACGCTGTGCATAAAAATGAGCTCTGCCCTCTTGAACAGTTTGGGCAAATGCATTCAAGCCAGCAACACAACAAAAAAACAAAACAAAGGCACGGTTCTTCATGATCGATTTTTGTTAATAAAGGGTTGTAAATATACTAGAATTACTCATTGAGACGGACAGGTCGAATTCCTAGTCTTTTTTGGGCAGGAGCCAAATAAGCCCTTCTAATGATTAATTGGCCTATTTCTCCACTTACAAAATGTGCAAAGCCGGTTGCCAGGCCCCGATGTCTTTCTTTTAAAATATAGACCAGATCTCTTACCATGGGGTAACGCTTTGCATAAATATTAGCTTGATAGGCTTTCACAAAGGCATCTTTTTGATTCGTACTTTCCAAATGAGCCACTCTTATTTTTTTCAAAAAACTCAACTGCATAGAGTCCTCCGGATTCCCTACCCAACCCACTCCTACAAAACCAATCACATTTTCATGACTGGCCACATAATCCACTACTCCCTCACTGCTACGAGCCGCCATCGCTGTCCCAGTTAGCGCCTCGCCCTTTAATACCGAATCTACAATAAAACGTACGGTACTGGTTGCTTTGACACCATCAAA
The DNA here is from genome assembly GCA_964343645.1 of uncultured Chitinophaga sp. Classification (GTDB taxonomy): domain Bacteria; phylum Bacteroidota; class Bacteroidia; order Chitinophagales; family Chitinophagaceae; genus JJ008. The sequence continues at coordinate 11,543 of CAYFLE010000035.1, forward strand.
CACCGGGATTAACTTTTTCTTATAAGTCCCCGCAAGAATTGCTTTGATTTCCTGCATGGTAAAAATAGTATCCGGAGAATTCGGATGGGTGATAACCGCAATTCCATCACGAGCTACCACTAAACTTCTGGCATTAACTTTTAAGGAATCAGCTAATAATTGTTTTTCTTCCAAGGAAAGCCGTCGAGTTACAAATATTAAACTCCACCTGGATGGTTGTGGCCGGATGATTGGACTCATACACTTGAATGAGCTCATCCATTACGGGTTTAAAAGTTTCATCTACACTGATATGGATGGATCCTCGTTCGGGTGTGTCTGGTAAACGATCTCGTTGTTCTTCATAGGAGGTACAGCCCCCAAGCAATAAAGCCCCACAAAAAAATATTCTCCCAAAAAATTCTTTCATCGCTCCCTATTTTAAGATTCACGTGTTGCTTTATATCCACGTATCAAACGCCAACCACCATATAAAAAACAGACCACCCCAAACCATTTATCTAAATCATCAGGAGGGTACAGGTTATTGAGATCCAAAGCAACCCATGCGCGTCCAAAAAAGAAAAGTCCAACCAACATTATTAC